>NZ_JARVII010000100.1:0-477 GCF_029813755.1 Ottowia cancrivicina
GAAAGATGATGATCCCAAGAGCCAGATCAACGACAAGCCCGAGCTGAAGCAGAACAACAAAAGCGCGGCGCAAAACCGCTGGATTGCCTACAACAGGATGAGAGGCCAATACGCCAGTGCAATGGAGCATGCGGCGCCGGAGGCGTTCTGGGTGGATAAAATGAAGTGCAGCCATACGGATGAAAACGGGCGAATCCAGAACCCGACATTGAATCCGTGTGCGGAAGCCATCTCGGCAGTGAAAGCCATCGCCATTGCCCAAAGCGAAGGGCAGAAGATTTACACGATCAACAAACAGAATGCGCAGACGGCGCT
This sequence comes from Ottowia cancrivicina, assembly GCF_029813755.1. NCBI lineage: Bacteria > Pseudomonadati > Pseudomonadota > Betaproteobacteria > Burkholderiales > Comamonadaceae > Ottowia > Ottowia cancrivicina. The sequence continues at coordinate 316 of NZ_JARVII010000100.1, forward strand.
GCAAAAGTTGCCCATAGGCGGAGAAGTGGGCAGTGAAATCAGGAATGCCGTCAATGCCGGCAAGGAAGTGACCGTGCATGAGAAAAGCATCAACAAGCACGGATGGAAGGGGTTTGGGTATATTGTTATTGATCCGGAGACGGGGGCCGGGGCTTATTTGAT
>NZ_JARVII010000101.1:0-458 GCF_029813755.1 Ottowia cancrivicina
GAACGCCCATAAATATATTTTTGATTGACTTTCATGGTTGCTCCTTAGAAAAAACCGTTTCCAGCATGGTCAGTCTATCGCCCGACACTTTGCAGTCATAGCCGCCATCAGGCCCCAGGGTTGGGGTAATTCTCCCCCCACTCCGGCCATATCTGATGAACTCCCCAAGAATCTTTTTATCGCTGCATCTCATTACATAACTTGTCATCTTATATAGCGTTGGATTGACGGATCTTCCTATCGGGATTTCAGTGCCGCCAATCGCATATGGCGCATGTTCGTCTGGATTTGAGCACCCAAAGGATCTTCTAAATATCTTTTCATTTGCCGTCCAATTATAGGCGTAGCCACCCGGCAGATAGGCCTTTTCATAAATATGAATGCCGCCTTCTTTCGCGCAGAGCCGATCCGCCTCCCAGTCCATCAGAAAGACACGCAGTTTAATGACTCCGATATAC
>NZ_JARVII010000102.1:0-455 GCF_029813755.1 Ottowia cancrivicina
ATCAAATAAGCCCCGGCCCCCGTCTCCGGATCAATAACAATATACCCAAACCCCTTCCATCCGTGCTTGTTGATGCTTTTCTCATGCACGGTCACCTCCTTTCCGGCATTGACGGCATTCCTGATTTCACTGCCCACTTCTCCGCCTATGGGCAGTTTCGCTAGCGTCGTCTGCGCGTTGGCCTTGTTGATCGTGTAAATCTTCTGCCCTTCGCTTTGGGCAATGGCAATGGCTTTCACTGCCGAGATGGCTTCCGCACACGGATTTAATGTCGGGTTCTGGATTCGCCCGTTTTCATCCGTATGGCTGCACTTCATTTTATCCACCCAGAACGCCTCCGGCGCCGCATGCTCCATTGCGCTGGCGTATTGGCCTCTCATCTTGTTGTAGGCAATCCAGCGGTTTTGCGCCGCGCTTTTGTTGTTCTGCTTCAGCTCGGGCTTGTCGTTGATCTG
>NZ_JARVII010000103.1:0-454 GCF_029813755.1 Ottowia cancrivicina
CAAAAACCCCTGCATGCAGAAGAAAAAATTTATTAGGAGATAGTGACCACCCGAAAATCTTGATCAACCGGTTACTGATGAATGCGGCAATCACGATAAGTCCAGCCAGAATGGCATAAAAAACAATGGCAATCATGTATCGAAGTCCTCTTTAAAGAGTATTTATATTGGCAAACTTGTTCTAATGTTCTGAACAACGAGCTTTGCTCACACCAAAGCCTCTGCCGCTTCACGTCATGTGGAGAACCGGCGCATTGCGATCTGCTCTCAACGGGACGCTTTATACACCCGGTTTTTGCTTATGCCGGCCCTTATTTCATGAAAAGCATGAACGATTTCCGCTTTTCAGGCCCAGCTTCCGATAAAAGGCGATATTGGAGCGATGAACGGCATATTCGGTTGATGGCAAAAAAACGTCTGCGGCCAGTTGTCATCGTCGGCTACGCGCTGCTGC
>NZ_JARVII010000104.1:0-403 GCF_029813755.1 Ottowia cancrivicina
CCTTGCTCAACGCCACGCGCCAAAGCGCCATAGCAGCCCTCACGGCGGGCCTGCAAGCCAAAAACGCCAATGTGGCCGCCCGCATGGGCGCAGCCACACAGCAAACCGCCGCGCAGGCGGCCACGCAAACCAGCGCCACGCGCCAAAGCGCGGCGCAAACCGCCACGCAAGCGTCCAGCGTGCAAAGCGCCCAGGCCAGGCAGGCCGCGCAAGAAGGCAAGGCCAAGGCCGCCGCCCAAGCGGCCACACAGGCAGGCTCGGCCACGCAAGCCAAAGGCCGCGAAGCCGCGCAGGCCCAGCAAGTGGCTGGGCAGCAAGCCTCGCAAGAAAAAACAGGCATTCACAAACGCGTGAGCCTGCGCAATGTGCCCAAGGGCCGCGCGCGCGGCACGCTCGACAAGGT
>NZ_JARVII010000105.1:0-391 GCF_029813755.1 Ottowia cancrivicina
CGCCAGCAGCGCCCCAAACTTTTGGTTCCGGATCATCTCTTCGACTCCTTTGCTGTCATGCCGCTGGCCTGGCATCAGAGCGAACTTGACCAGATGGCCCAGCGCATCGCACAGGGCCAGTATCTTGGTGCTTACACCCCCGCGCCAGTGGCCTATGGCCTGGCTTTGAGTCCTGCGCCCTGGCCGTGACGGTGCACTTTCACGATCGTGGCATCGGCCATGGCGTATTGCATATCCGGCTGGCCGCTGACGGCATCAAAGCGTTTTTGCCAGATATCGGCCTTGACCCAGTCGCCAAAGCGTTTGAAAACGGTGTTGCATTTGCCGAATTCTTCAGGCAAATCGCGCCAGGGGCTGCCTGTGCGCACGATCCACAGCACGGCCTCTACAA
>NZ_JARVII010000106.1:0-385 GCF_029813755.1 Ottowia cancrivicina
CCTTGCTCAACGCCACGCGCCAAAGCGCCATAGCAGCCCTCACGGCGGGCCTGCAAGCCAAAAACGCCAATGTGGCCGCCCGCATGGGCGCAGCCGCACAACAAACCGCCGCGCAGGCGGCCACGCAAACCAGCGCCACGCGCCAAAGCGCGGCGCAAGCGGCCGGCGCGCAAAGCACCCAGGCCAAGCAGGCCGCGCAAGAAGGCAAGGCCAAGGCCGCCGCCCAGGCGGCGGCAGGCTCGGCCACGCAAGCCAAAGGCCGCGAAGCCGCGCAAGCCCAGCAAGTGGCCGGGCAGCAAGCCTCGCAAGAAAAAACAGGCATTCACAAACGCGTGAGCCTGCGCAATGTGCCCAAGGGCCGCGCGCGCGGCACGCTCGACAAGGT
>NZ_JARVII010000107.1:0-380 GCF_029813755.1 Ottowia cancrivicina
AAACTCGCGCCTGATTTGAGCATTGAAGCCCTGAACCAAATCGTTTCATCGGGCAGCCACATTGCCAAAGGCTCGCTGGAGGGAGTGCTGGATGCCGTGCGGCACTTTATTTATAACGGGTTCAAACAAGTAATAGCTGCTGCATGGGCCTTGCTTGGCGGGCAGCAAATGTCAGGCAGGCAAATTTCGCTTTTGGGAGCGTAGGAAATGAAACCTGTCTAGACCTGAGCTTCAGTATTGATTCATTTTTGAGTGGACGCACCCATGAATAAATATCAACAAGGCCGTTCCATCATAGGCATGCTATTTCTATCTATTGTTGCCTGCTTTCTGTCGTATATCGGAGTCATTAAACTGCGTGTCTTTCTGATGGACTGGGA
>NZ_JARVII010000108.1:0-377 GCF_029813755.1 Ottowia cancrivicina
AGCTGCCAGCCGCCGGGGCTGGCGCGCGGGTACACGCCCGAAAAGCGCCCCGCCAGCGCCACGGCCCCCGGCGGAATGCGCGTGCGCGGGCTGGCGCGGCGCGGCACGTCAAACACCGCATCGCCCCCGCTCAAATAGGCAAAGCCCGGCGCAAAGCCCGCAAAGGCCACCTGCCAGGGCTGCGCCGTGTGGCGGGCGATGACTTGCGCTGCGCTCAAGCCCAGATGCGCGGCCACTTCGGCCAAGTCTTCGCCGTCATAGCGCACGGGAATTTGCACCAGCGCCCCGGCCGCTTCTTCAGGCGGCGCGCCGCTTTCTGCTGCACTTTGTGCCTTTTGCGCAATGGCGGCCACGGCGGCGGCCAGTTGCGCATCGTC
>NZ_JARVII010000109.1:0-374 GCF_029813755.1 Ottowia cancrivicina
GCGGCCGCGCGCATTCGCCGCTATCACGAGTGGCAGAAAAAGCAGGGCGGCGAAACCGCTTCGTACCGCGACGAGGACGGCACTTTGCTGGGCCAGAAAGTCACGCCGCTGGACCGCGTGGGCATTTACGTGCCCGGCGGCAAGGCGGCCTACCCTTCCAGCGTGCTGATGAACGCCGTGCCCGCGCACGTGGCGGGCGTGGGCGAAATCATCATGGTCGTGCCCACGCCGGGCGGCGAGCGCAATGCGCTGGTGCTGGCCGCCGCGCACGTGGCGGGCGTGAGCCGCGCTTTCACCATTGGCGGCGCGCAGGCCATTGCCGCGCTCGCTTACGGCACGGCCTGCGTGCCGCGCGTGGACAAGATCACCGGCCC
>NZ_JARVII010000010.1:0-95355 GCF_029813755.1 Ottowia cancrivicina
CACGGCCCCTCAGGCCCCTTCAGCCCCTCCGGCTTCTTCGGCTTCTTCGGCGGATGCCTGCGCGCCGCCGCCTGATTCGGGCTTGCTGGCGCTGCCGCGTGCGGCTTTTTAGCGGGGCGGGGCGGGCGCGTTCACGCGCAAGGCCGCGCCGCGCACTTCGATGTGCGTTTCGTCAAGCACTTGGCCGTGGCGGTCGAGCAGGCGGATGGTGTGGCGGCCTGGCAGGGGCAGCCAGGCGGCGCTGGGGCCGTGGCCGATGGTGCGGCCTGCGGCTTGCCAGCGCAGGGCGCGGGCAGCGGCGCCGGCGGGCACGGCGGCGGTCAGGCGCAGGCGCTGGTTGGCGGGGGGGATGTCGGGGTCCAGCGCCATGATGGAGCCGCTGACGGGGCTGGTGATGCGGGGCTTGGGGGCGCTGGCGGCGTCGGCCTGCGGTGCGTCTTGTGCGCTTTGCGCCGAATCTCTTGCGAAAAGGGCTTGCACAGTGCCGGGCAGAAACCATTCGGCGCGGGGCGGCTCGCCGTGCGGCGGGTTGTCAAAGCGCACGCTCACGCGCTCCAGCCCTTCGGGCGCGGCGGGCGCGGGCGATGGGGCCAGCTGGTGCAGGTGGCGCATGAGGGCGGCCCAGACGGGGGCCGCGCCGCTGGCGCCGCTGACGTCGTGCATGGGCTGGCCGCTGGCGTTGCCGACCCACACGGCGACGGTGTGGCGCGGGGTGTAGCCCACGGCCCAGTTGTCGCGCATGTCTTTGCTGGTGCCGGTTTTGGCGGCGCTCCAAAAGCGCGTGCCCAGCACGGAGTCCATGCCGAAGGTGAGGGCGCGCGCGTTGCGGTCGGAGAGGATGTCGCCCACGATGAAGGCGGCGCCTGCGTCCAGCGCGGCAGGGCAGGGCGCGGCTTTTTCCGCTGCGCTGGCGCGGTGCAGGCGTACGGGGCACAGCCGCCCGCCATTGGCCAGCGCGCGGTAGGCGTTGGCCAGTTGCAGCAGTGTGACTTCGGCGCTGCCCAGCGCCAGGCTCAGGCCGTAGTAGCCGCTGGTTTCGGGCAGGCGCATGCCCAGATCGTGCAGCTGGCGGTGAAAGGCTTCAGGCGAGACCATGCCGAGCACGCGCACGGCCGGGATGTTGAGCGATGAGGCCAGCGCCACGCGCGCCGAGACCCAGCCGTGGTAGCGCCGGTCATGGTTGTGCGGGATGTAAAGCCCGCCGCCGGTTTGCAGCCGCGCGGGGGAGTCGTCAAGCAGCGTGGCTGCCGTGATGCGCCGCTGGGCAATGGCCTGCGCGTAGAGAAAAGGCTTGAGCGCGCTGCCGGGCTGGCGCAGGGCGGTCACGCCGTCCACCTCTGCCGCCTGGCTCAAATCGCTGCCGCTGGAGCCGACCCAGGCCAGCGCTTCGCCCGTGGCGTTGTCCAGCACCAGCACGGCGCCGTCTTGCACGTTGCGGCCTCGCAGCTCGCGCAGGTGCTGGCGCAGGGTTTGCAGGGCCAGGCGCTGGGTGGGGCCGTCCAGCGTGCTGGGCACGGCAGGCGGGGGCAGGCCATCGGGCGCGGCGCGGGCGGCCTCGGCAATCAGGCGGCGGGCCAGGTGGGGGGCTGGTCCTTCGCTGGCGGGCCAGGCGCGGCGGGGCAGGGCGCCAGCGGCCAGCAGCTCCAGCGTGATGCAGCCCTGCCGTTTTTCTTCGGCGGACTGCCCGGCCCGCATGAGCGAGAGCACGCCGCAGGCGCGCTGCGCCACGCGGGCGGCGCTGGCGTTGGGGGCGCGCACCAGCGCGGCGGCCAGCGCGGCTTCGGCGTCGTTCAGGCCGTGGGGGGCTTTACCAAACAGCGTGCGCGCCAGCGCGTCCAGCCCCACCAGCTCGCCCCGGAAGGGCACGAGGTTCAGATATGCCTCCAGGATTTCGTCCTTGCGCCAGCCGCCCTCCAGCCGCCGCGCCATCATGGCCTGCCCCAGCTTTTGGCGCAGGCTGCGGCCGCTGCCGCCTTGGCGCAAGTCATCATCGAGCAGACCGGCCAGCTGCATGGTCAGTGTGCTGGCGCCGCGCGTTTTCTCGTTCCACAAATTGCCCCAGGCGGCCGCGCCCACGGCCCGCCAATCCACCCCGCTGTGTTCGTAAAAGCGCTTGTCTTCCGAGAGCACCAGCGCCTGGCGCAGCGCGGGCGACACGTCGGCCAGCGCCACCCACGCGCCCCGGCGCGCGCTGTCATCGGTGCGCAGGCGGTGCAGCGGCTGGCCGCTGCGATCCAGCAGCCAGGTTTCGGAAGAACGGAAATCCGCCTTGACCTGCGCGAATGTTGGCGCGCTGCTGGAATGGGCCGGGGCGGCAGCCAGCAGGGCCGCCAGCCAGGCAGCGGACCAGAAGGCGGGCAGAAAAGAAGGCAGAAGGCATCGGAGCGAAGGGCGGAACATGGAGCGCGATTGTGGCGGCGCGGCACATTCACAGGGCGCTGGCCGCAGGGTTGAAAGCGCGGCATTTTTAGCTACTTTATCCATAGCATGAGGTCCTAGTGGATATTGCGCAAGGCGGCATTCAAGGCCCTTGAATTTGCTCCTGTTTCTGATGTGGCTGGGCAGGCGCGGCCAATCGGGGCGGGCCATGGGCCGGGTTTCAGGCAGCGAACCGGCGCTTCGTTCTGGCGAGGCTTCAGGGGCGAGGCTTCAGGGGCAAGGCACAGGAGCAAGGCAAAAACCAACCGGAAGCGGCTTGGCCGGCGGCGGCCATAGATGCGCCGCCCTATAAAAAAACAATAAAAAATTCGTTTGAGTTTGAAGGCTTCGTTGTGACACTTGCGGGCCTCGGGCGCCCAGCGCCTGTTTCACGTTTTCAAAGGCCCCCCATGAAAAAGCTCAAGCTCATTGCCTCCGCCCTCGTTTTGGCCGCCGCTGGCGCGGCCCATGCCGAAACCACGCTGCTCAACGCCTCTTACGACGTCACGCGCGAGTTCTACCGCGACTACAACGCCGCCTTCATCAGGCACTACAAGCAAAGCACGGGGCAGGACATCCGCGTCGATCAGTCGCACGCCGGCTCCAGCACGCAGGCGCGCGCCGTGGCCGACGGGCTGGAGGCCGATGTGGTGACGATGAACACAACCACCGATGTGGACTTTCTCGCCGCCAAAGGCGCCGTAGCCGCCGACTGGCAAAAGCAGTTCCCGCACGAAGCCGCGCCCAACACCTCGACCATGCTGTTTCTGGTGCGCAAGGGCAACCCGAAAAACATCAAGGACTGGGACGATCTGACGCGCCCCGACGTGAAAGTGGTTGTCGTCAATCCCAAAACGGGCGGCAATGGCCGCATGGCCTATCTGGCCGCCTGGGGCCAGGCGCGCGCCAAGGGCGGCGACGACGCCAAGGCCGCCGATTTTGTGGCGCGGCTCTACAAAAACGTGCCCGCGCTGGCGCGCGGCGGACGCGACGCCACGGGCATGTTTTTGCAACGCAACGTGGGCGATGTGCTCATCACCTTCGAGTCCGAAGTGGTGTCGGTGGAGCGCGAATTCGGCAAGGGCCGCGTGGAAGTGGTCTATCCCTGGGCCAGCATCGTCACGGAAAACCCCGTGGCCGTGGTCGAGCGCACGGTGAAGAAAAAAGGCACCGCCGCACAAGCCAAGGCGTATCTGGATTACCTGTATTCCGACGAAGGCCAGGAAATTGCCGCCAAACACGGCTTGCGCCCGCGCAACGCGGACATTCTGAAAAAGCACGCCGACACCTTCAAAAACCTGAAGCTCTTCACGGTGAAAGAGTATTTCGGCTCGCTGGGTGAAGCGCAGAAAGTGCATTTCAACGACGGCGGCCAGTTCGACAAGCTCTACCAGCCTGCCGGCAGGTAATTCTTACTTGGGAGATGAATATGAGAGTTAAGTCATTCGTATTGGTTTTATTAATTTCTTTGATTGGCCATGTGAATGCTCAAGACAATCTTGAAACTAATGATGAGAACTTTATTCCACCTTATTTAAAAGAGTATAAAAAATCACTGGCTGAGAGTGTGCCTGAAATTGAGGCCAAAAGATATAAAATGAATGGAAAAAAATTGCAAGGTGATGATATACCAGATGCAGATGCATTGAAACACATGAGGAGGGCTCGCCGCTTGAGTGAACTGGCAACAGAAATAGAAAATGAGTTTCCATTAAGATTTTCTGGCGGAGATGTTGATGATGCACAGATTGGCGAACCAGTCTTGCATATATGGATCAAGGGACTAAATGAGAAAGAAAAGAAAAATATTGAAGAGAGATTTTCTGGTGTTATTTTTGAATCCTCTCTCTATAATAAGAAGGAAATAAGTGCTATGAACTCAAGGATCGCCAATAAAATTTGGGATTCTGGCATCAGAGGTTTAGTGGGGGTAGGATATGACACCATACAACAAAAATTTATTATATTTACGGAGCCGCAAGCAATAGAATCTATTAGAAATATCATTCAAGGTGATGGCGAGCTTAGTAAAATCCTATTTTATTTTAAAGTTTCTAGCCCAATGAGTGCGACTGCATCGCCAGATCTCTGGGCAGGAATGCCTTTAAGAAATACAACTCAAGCTGGCTTATCCTATAGAGGTATCACTTGTACGGCTGGGTTTAATGTGGTTGGCGGAATTTTTCCATTCACTATCATAGCTGGGCATTGCGGCCAGGCAGGGGACAAAATGGATACACAGAAGTTTGGTTGGTTCGGTGGAGATTTTTATGGAGCCATTTCAAATACAGTTTTTATGTCTGGCGATAGGACAGATTATGGAATTATTGGGAACGATAATTTTAAGCATAGTACTCCTGGTAAATATGTATACATTATTAGTCCAACTTATTCTGGATCACCTGTATACTGGAGAAGTGAAATCAGAAGAGAGGGATTAATAGTTGGAAGCAAAAATCCTTCAGTTCATGAGCAATACTGTGCTGCCGGTGCAGTCAGTGGGTGGAAATGTGGAAAAACTACTACTATCAATGCGACATATTTTTACAATGGAAGGCAAATAAGAAATATTTCGTCTTTATCTGTGTGTAGTAAGCCTGGAGATTCTGGCGGCCCAGTAGTAACAGGAAACACGGAAAGAGGTGGAAATTTAGCAGTAGGTATTGTTGTAGCCAGTACAGATATATGTGCATTCACTGGATCTTTCGGTAGCGTACCTGCTCCTATTACTGCATTTGTTCCAATTAATTTTATACTTGAAGAGTATAAAGTAGAATTAGCAAGCATTTACTAATATAATTACTTAATATATAGGTATATTTATGCGGCCCCGTAAAACGGTTCGCGTGCTGCCTGGCTTTGGCCTGACGCTGGGCTACACGCTGCTTTATCTGGGCCTGGTGGTGCTGATGCCGCTGGGCGCGCTGCTGGCTTATTCGCTTTCAATGAGCTGGGGCGATTTCTGGGCCACGGTGTCCGCGCCGCGCGTGCTGGCGGCATTCAGGCTGACGTTTGGCGCTTCGCTGGCGGCGGCGCTGGTGAACGTGGCGGCGGGCCTGCTGCTGGCCTGGGTGCTGGTGCGCTATGAATTTCCGGGGCGCAAGCTGGCCGATGCGCTGGTGGATTTGCCCTTTGCGCTGCCCACGGCGGTGGCGGGCATTGCGCTGGCGGCGGTGCTGGCGGGCAATGGCTGGGTGGGGCGCTGGCTGGAGCCGCTGGGGCTGGAGCTGGCGTTCAAGCCGGCGGGCATCGTGGTGGCGCTCATCTTCATCGGGCTGCCCTTTGTGGTGCGCACGGTGCAGCCGGTGCTGCAAGAGGCGGAAAAAGAGCTGGAAGAGGCCGCCGCCTGCCTGGGCGCGACGCGCTGGCAGACGTTTCGCCACGTCATCTTTCCGGCCATCGCGCCTGCGCTGGTGACGGGCTTTGCGCTGGCGTTTGCGCGCGCGGTGGGCGAATACGGCTCGGTCATCTTCATCGCGGGCAACATGCCGATGGTTTCCGAAATCGCGCCGCTCATCATCATCGGCAAGCTGGAGCAGTACGACACGGCGGGCGCCGCCGCCGTGGCCACGGTGATGCTGCTGATTTCCTTTGCCATGCTGCTGGCCATCAACGCGCTGCAAGCCTGGGGCCGCCGGCGCAAGGGAGAGGCCGCATGAGCGCGTCCGTGAAACCATCTGCATCTACCGCGCCTGCATCTGCTGCGCCTGCATCCGCCGCGCCCGCCGTTCCCAAGCGCGTGCGCACCACCGAAAGCGCGCCCGTGCGCTGGCTGCTCACGGCGCTGGCGCTTGGCTTCATGGCGCTGTTTCTGGCGCTGCCGCTGGCGGCCGTGTTTGCCGAGGCGCTGGGCGCGGGCTGGCAGGCTTATGTGGAGGCGCTGCGCCAGCCTGACGCGCTGGCCGCCGTGCGGCTGACGCTGCTGACGGCAGCCATTGCCGTGCCGCTGAACCTGGTGTTTGGCGTGGCGGCGGCCTGGTGCGTGGCGCGCTTCGAGTTCCGGGGCAAGCCGTTTCTCATCACGCTGATCGACTTGCCTTTTTCCGTCTCGCCCGTGGTGGCGGGGCTGTGCTACGTGCTGGTGTTTGGTGCGCAAGGCTGGCTGGGGCCGTGGCTGGCCGCGCATGACATCAAGGTCATCTTCGCCGTGCCGGGCATCTTGCTGGCAACGGTGTTCGTCACCTTTCCCTTCATTGCGCGCGAGCTGATTCCGCTCATGCAGGCGCAAGGCAGCGACGAGGAGCAGGCCGCGCAGGTGCTGGGCGCCAGCGGCTGGCAGACCTTCTGGCACGTGACGCTGCCCAACATCCGCTGGGGCCTGCTGTATGGCGTGATCCTGTGCAACGCGCGGGCAATGGGCGAATTCGGCGCCGTCTCGGTCGTCAGCGGCCACATCCGGGGGCAGACCAACACCATGCCTCTGCACGTGGAAGTGCTCTACAACGAATACCAGGGCCAGGCCGCCTTTGCCGTGGCCAGCCTGCTGGCGCTGCTGGCGCTGGTCACGCTCGCGCTCAAAACCCTGGTGGAGTGGCGCCACGCCAAGGAGCTGCAAGACGCCGCCGCCCTGCCCGAACCCGCCCCTCTTGCCGCCCCGCCCGCTGAAAGGACTGCGCCATGACCTGCCGCCGCGCCCTCGTTCACGCCTCGGCCGCCAGCGCCCTGTGCCTGGCCGCCATCGCCGCCGGCAAATACCTGCCCCCCGGCTGGGCCGGCGCGCTGCTGCTGGCGGGCGCGGCGTATGGGCTGATTGGCGCATGGCAGGCGCGCGCAGGGCTTCAGAAACAGGAGCAAATTGAAGAGGCCTGAAACGGCCTTTGCCGCAGCCCTATCTTGAGATCACGCTATGAAACCGGGAGCAAAAAAACCGGCTTCGTGGCCGCTGGCAGACACACACCCGAAACACCCATGAGCATCGACATTCAGCACATCAGCAAGCAATTCGGCAACTTCCAGGCCCTGAGCGACGTCAGCCTGAACATCGGCAGCGGCGAACTGGTGGCGCTGCTGGGGCCTTCGGGCTGCGGCAAAACCACGCTGCTGCGCATCATCGCCGGGCTGGAAAGCGCCGACACGGGGCAAATCCTCTTTGGCGGCCAGGACACGACCGATGTCCACGTGCGCCAGCGCGGCGTGGGCTTTGTCTTCCAGCACTACGCGCTGTTCCGGCACATGACCGTGTTTGACAACGTGGCCTTCGGCCTGCGCGTCAAGCCCCGCAAAGAGCGCCCGGATGAAGCGCACATCCAGGCGCGCGTGCACGAGCTGCTGCAAATGGTGCAGCTGGACTGGCTGGCGGGCCGCTACCCCTCGCAGCTCTCGGGCGGGCAGCGCCAGCGCATCGCCCTGGCGCGCGCGCTGGCCGTCGCCCCCAAAGTGCTGCTGCTGGACGAACCCTTTGGCGCGCTCGATGCCAAGGTGCGCAAGGAACTGCGCCGCTGGCTGCGCCGCCTGCACGAAGAGCTGAACGTCACCAGCATCTTCGTCACGCACGACCAGGAAGAAGCGCTTGAAGTGGCCGACCGCGTCGTCGTCATGAACAAAGGCCGCATCGAACAGCAAGGCACGCCGCAAGAAGTGTGGGAGCACCCCGCCAGCCCCTTCGTCTATGGCTTTCTGGGCGACGTGAACCTCTTTCATGGCCGCGCCAGCGGCGGCCAGATGCAAGTGGGCGACTGGCAACTGGCCGCGCCCGACGCGCCCCACGCCGCCGACGCCGAAGCCCTGGCCTTCGTGCGCCCCGCCGACCTGGCCGTCAGCGCCGATGCGCCCGGCGCCAGCGGCCTGCCCGCGCGCCTGGACCGCGCCCTCGTCATCGGCCCCCTGGCCCGGCTCGAACTCAGCGCCCTGGAGCCGCGCGGCCAGATTCTGGAAGCGCACCTGCCCGTCGCCGAATGGCAGGCGCTGGGCCTGAAAGAGGGCGACGCCGTGCGCATCAGCCCCCGCCGCGCGCGCGTGTTCGTCAACATGGCCGACGATCCGGCGGCCATGATTTGAGCGTCTGTTCCGGGCGCCAGCTCCCGATCTGGCCGCAGACGCGGCAGCGCGGCTGTGAGAAAGCGGGCCGAAATAAGGAGCTCGGGGAGAAGCAGCAATGGCTTTTTTTGCTCATCTATTAATAGCATTATGTCTTAGTGGAATCAGCGCTGAACGGCATTTCTGCCCCGCAAATTTGCTCCTGTTTCTGACGCTCTCCTTGTAGCAGCCCAGCCAGCGCGGGTGTGCTGGCGCTGCGGTAGTCGAGTGCAGGGTTGCATCTTCTACTCGCGGCCCGTTCGTGCCAAACCGCGCTCGCTGGCAGTTTCTGAGTCGGTCACGCCAGTGCCTTCTCCAGAGGGCGCTGCCTGGCATATTCCCGTCCACTGGCTGTTGCGCGCGCAAATGGTCTTTGGAAGCGTCGCAGGCCCCGCCGCAGAAAAACCTTTCCGCAAAGCTGCGGCTGACAATCCGCAGACTCTGTGGACCCGTTCCTTTTTTCCACCACCCAAAGGAGAGCTTCAATGGCACACGTTTTCGTTTTTCTCACCACTGGCTTTGAAGAAATCGAGGCCCTGGCCACGGTTGATGTGCTGCGCCGCGCGCAACTGGACGTGCAGACCGTCTCGCTCACGGGCGAGCGGCAGGTGACAGGCGGCCATCAGGTCACGGTGCAGGCCGACGTTCTGTTTGAAATGGCCGATTTCAGCGCCGCGCAAATGCTCGTGGTGCCTGGCGGCACCGTGAAGTACGCCGAGCATGATGGCCTGAAGCAGCGGCTGCTGGCTTTTGCGCAGCAAGGCGGCAAGGTGGCGGCCATTTGCGCCTCTCCTGCACTGTTGGGCGGCATCGGCCTGCTGCAAGGCAAGAGCGCCACTTGCTACCCCGGTTTTGAAGACCGCCTGACTGGCGCGCGCCTGCAGGCGGGCAGCGCCGTGGTTGTCGATGGCCTTGTCACCACGGGCCGGGGCCCCGGCCTGACGCTGGACTTCGCTCTGGCGCTGGTGGAGCAGCTGGCTGGCAAAGCCAAGCGCGACGAGGTGGCCGGGCAGCTGCTGCTGGCGCACTGACCGCGCGCGGTTTGGCCCATGAAAAAGGCCGGCAAAGCCCGGCCTTTGAAGAAATCAGCGCGGTTTGCGCTCTTCGGCAGGCGGCTCGTCCGCCTGCGGCTTTTTCTTGTATTTGGGCGGCAGCGCCATGCGCAGGAACAGGCCCGCCATGGCGCCTGCGAGGACGCCAAAGAAAATGCCGATGACCAGCTCGCCTTCAGCGCGGCCATGCGCCCAGCCGACGAGCGCGCCGATGATGATGCCCAGGGCCAGCCAGATTTCAGTTCGCATGGACCAGTGCCTTTCGCTTGCGGATTGGAAAAAAGGGGGGGAAAAAACAGATAGCAGAACAGGAAAGCGCGCGGCGGATTATCCGGGCTGCGCGTTCCTTTTTCTGGCTCGCGGCCCCGTTTCCGGCTCTGGCGGCGGGAGCCTGGCGAACCGGGGCGGCCGTTCAGATCCAGTCTTGCGCCTTCACCTTTTCGGATTTGCCGCGCAGGCGGCTCAAGGCGCTCAGGTAGGCCTTGGCGGCGGCGATGACGATGTCCGGATCGGCGCCCACGCCATTGACCACGCGGCCTGCGTGTTGCAGGCGCACGGTGACTTCGCCCTGGCTTTCGGTGGAGCCGCTGGTGATGGCGTTGATGGAAAAAAGCAGCAGTTCCGCGCCGCTGTTCACTTGCGATTCGATGGCTTTGAAGGTGGCGTCCACGGGGCCGTTGCCTTCGGCGCTGGCGCGGCGCTCCTGGCCGTTTTCGGTGAAGACGATGCTGGCGCTGGGGCGCTCGCCGGTTTCGCTGCGCTGGGCCAGGGAGACCAGGCCGTAGGCTTCCTTGCCGGGCGTGACGCTTTCGTCGCTGACCAGCGCGAGGATGTCCTCGTCGAAGATTTCGCTCTTGCGGTCGGCCAGTTCCTTGAATTTGGAGAAAGCCACGTTGATGTCGCTTTCGCTGCCAAAGTGCACGCCCAGCTCGTCCAGGCGCTGCTTGAAGGCGTTGCGGCCGCTGAGCTTGCCGAGCACGATTTTGTTGGCCGTCCAGCCCACGTCTTCGGCGCGCATGATTTCGTAGGTGTCGCGCGCCTTGAGCACGCCGTCTTGGTGAATGCCGCTGGCGTGCGCGAAGGCGTTGGCGCCCACCACGGCCTTGTTGGGCTGCACCGCAAAGCCCGTGGTCTGGCTGACCATGCGGCTGGCAGGCACGATCTGGCGGGTGTCAATGGCCACGTCCAGCCCGAAGTAGTCGCGCCGCGTTTTCACGGCCATCACCACTTCTTCCAGCGCGCAGTTGCCCGCGCGCTCGCCCAGGCCGTTGATGGTGCATTCCACTTGCCGCGCGCCGCCTATCTTCACGCCCGCCAGGCTGTTGGCCACGGCCATGCCCAGGTCGTTGTGGCAGTGCACGCTCCAGATGGCCTGGTCGCTGTTGGGCACGCGCTCGCGCAGGTTGCGGATGAACTGGCCAAACAGTTCCGGTATGGCGTAGCCCACGGTGTCGGGCACGTTGATGGTGCGGGCGCCTTCGGCAATGGCCGCTTCAATCACGCGGCAAAGAAAGTCCGGGTCGCTGCGGTAGCCGTCTTCGGGGCTGAATTCCACGTCGGCGCACAGGCTGCGCGCCAGCCGCACCGACTGGCGGGCCTGCTCGAGCACCTGCCCGGGCGTCATGCGCAGTTTTTTCTCCATATGCAGCGCGCTGGTGGCGATGAAGGTGTGAATGCGCGCACGCTGCGCGCCTTTCAAGGCCTCGGCGGCGCGGGTGATGTCGCGCTCGTTGGCGCGCGAGAGCGAGCAGACGGTGGAGTCTTTCACCGCCTCGGCAATGGCCTTGACGCATTCAAAGTCGCCCTCGCTGGCGGCGGCAAAGCCGGCCTCGATCACGTCCACGCGCAGGCGCTCCAGCTGGCGGGCGATGCGCAGTTTTTCATCGCGCGTCATGCTCGCGCCGGGCGATTGCTCGCCATCACGCAAGGTGGTGTCAAAAATGATGAGTTGCTCGGTCATGGGTTTTCTCCTTGTAGATGCCGAAAGTTGGAAAAACGCATCCGCCAGACAAAAAAACGGCCCGCTGCGAATGCATGCGGGCCGTTTTGCGGAAATGGGAAAAAAGGATGCGCCGTGGAAAAGCTGCCGTCAGCTTCCCAGGCGCGCGCCCATGCCGCCGCCCGCGCGGGGCGCTAGTAGCAGGCAAAGGGCGCTGTGGAACATGGCGGCGGAATGTAGCACAGCGCTTGTCCCGGCTTGCCTGGCCTGGCTTGCACATGTCCGGCGGCTTCAGCCAATCAGAAACGGGCTGCCCGTGACGGGCGTGCTGGGCACGGCGAAGTCTTGCTTGGCCATGATGCCCGCCCGGTACGCGGCGCGGCCCGCCTCGATGGCCTGGCGGAAGGCGCCTGCCATGCGCACCGGGTCGGGCGAGTAGCTGATGGCGCTGTTGAGCAGCACGGCGTCAAAGCCCATTTCCATGGCTTGCGCGGCGTGGCTGGGCGCGCCAATGCCCGCGTCGATGATGAGCGTGGCCTCAGGCAGGCGCTCGCGCAGCAGGCGCAGGGCAAAGGGGTTTGTGAGGCCCTGGCCGGAGCCGATGGGCGCGCCCCAGGGCATGAGCAGCGGGCAGCCCGCATCCAGCAGGCGGCGGCAGGTCACCAGATCGTCCGTGCAGTAGGGAAAGACGGTGAAGCCTTCGCGCACGAGTTCGGCGGCGGCGCGCACCAGCTCCTGCGGGTCGGGCTGGAGGGTGTAGTCGTCGCCGATGACTTCCAGCTTGATCCACGGCGTGCCGTACAGCTCGCGCGCCATGTGGGCCAGCTGCACGGCTTCGCGCGCGCTGGCGCAGCCGGCGGTGTTGGGCAGCAGACGCGCGCCGGTTTCGCGCAGGGCCTGGCGCACCATGTCGATGAAGCCGTTGTCGCTGCCGCTGGCCGCCGTCTGGCGCTTCAGGCCCACGGTGACGATCTGGCTGCCTGCGGCGCGCATGGCTTCGCGCAGCACGGCAGGGGACGGGTAGCGGGCGGTGCCCAGAAGAAAGCGGCTGCTGAAGGCGATGTCGCCCACGCGCCAGAGGTCTTGCGGTGTCTGCATGGTGTGTTTTTTGCGTTGCTGATGGAGAAAACCTGTTTGCAATCGGCCCGCAGGCGCGAAAAGCGCGGCTCCGGGCAATTTGCGGCGCCTGATTTTCCGCAGCCGCAATTGCCGCCGTCGCAAGCGGGGGCGTTCATCTCCACGCGTTGCGCCTTCATTCACAAAAGCGCGCGCCTTGTTCGCCAGCGCGAAGGCTGTATTTAACTAAAACAGGAGCAAATTCAGGGGCTTTGAAACGGCGTTTGCGCCCTTTCCACTAGGACCTCACGCTATCAATCAAGGAGCGAAAAAAGAGAACAAAAATGGCTCTGAAGGCGGCCTTTTTCCGCAAGCCTTTCAGCCCAGCAGCAGTTTGTCGTCGTCCACCGCTTCGCCGCGCACGCGGCTGAACATGGCGAGCAAATCGGGCACGTCCAGCGCGGCGCGCTCGGCGCCGCGAACGTCCAGCACCACCTGCCCCTGATGCAGCATGACGGTGCGGGTGCCGTGGTCCAGCGCCTGGCGCATGGAGTGGGTGACCATGAGCGCCGTCAGGCCCTGGCTTTGCACGATCTGGTCGGTCAGCCGCAGCACGAAGGCGGCGGTTTTGGGATCGAGCGCGGCGGTGTGCTCGTCCAGCAGCAGCAGGCGCGAGGGCTGGAGCGAGGCCATCAGCAGGCTCACCGCCTGCCGCTGCCCGCCAGACAGCAGGCCCATGCGGTCGGTCAGGCGCGCTTCCAGCCCCAGGCCGAGCGTGGCGAGTTTTTCGCGAAACAGCGCGCGCTGGCTGGCGCGCACGGCGCGGCGCAGCAGATGGCGGCGCTGGCCGCGCTGCCAGGCCAGCGCCAGGTTTTCTTCGATGCTCAGGCTCTCGCAAGTGCCGGCCATGGGGTCCTGGAACACGCGGGCCACTTGCGCGGCGCGCTGCCAGGCGGTTTTGCGGGTGACGTCCTGGCCGTCGATGATGATTTGGCCTTCGTCCACCTTCAAGTCGCCGCTGATGGCGTTCAGAAAAGTGGATTTGCCCGCGCCGTTGCTGCCGATGACGGTGATGAATTCGCCCTCGTCAATGGTCAGGCTCAGGCCCCGCAGCGCGTGGTTTTCGATCACCGTGCCGGGGTTGAAGGTTTTGTGCAATGCCTTGGCTTGGAGCATGGCGTCAGCCCTTTGCTTGCGTTGCG
Source organism: Ottowia cancrivicina (assembly GCF_029813755.1). NCBI lineage: Bacteria > Pseudomonadati > Pseudomonadota > Betaproteobacteria > Burkholderiales > Comamonadaceae > Ottowia > Ottowia cancrivicina. The sequence continues at coordinate 13,683 of NZ_JARVII010000010.1, forward strand.
CGGGTGGCTGGTGACGATGCGGGCGCGGCGCGGCGCGGCCACAGCCGCGCCTTGATCTTGGGCAGCACCAGCGCCACGGCCACCAGCGTGGCCGTCACCAGGTTCAGGTCTTGCGCTTGCAGGCCGATGAAATCGGCCTCCAGCGCCAGCGCGATGAACAGGCGGTACGCCAGCGCACCCAGCGCCGTGGCCAGCGTCACCACCCAGATCAGGCGCGCGGGCAGCAGCGTCTCGCCAATGATCACCGCCGCCAGGCCAATGACGATGGTGCCCACGCCCATGGAAACGTCGGCCCCGCCCTGCACTTGCACATACAGCGCGCCGCCCAGCGCAATCAGCGCGTTGGACAGCGCCATGCCCCCCAGCGTGAGCCGCCCCGTGGGCACGCCCTGCGCGCGCGCCATGCGCGGATTGGCCCCCGTGGCCCGCAGCGCCAGCCCCGTTTGCGAGGCAAAAAACCCGTCCAGCCCCAGCTTGACCGCCAGCACCACCAGCCCCAGCGCCAGCGGCCTGGCCCACATGGCGTTGTCATCGGTGAGAAAGGGCGAGAAAACCGAAGGCTCGCCCAGCAGCGACAGATTGGGCGCGCCCATGATGCGCAGGTTCACCGAATACAGCGCAATCATCGTCAGGATGGAAGCGAGCAGCTGCATGATGCCCAGCCGCACGTAAAGCCAGGCCGTCAGCAGCCCCGCCGCCGCACCCGCCGCCGCCGCAGCCAGGCAGGCCAGCCAGGGGTTCCAGCCCGCCACGATGAGCACCGCCGCCGTTGCCCCGCCCAGCGGAAAACTGCCATCGGCCGTGAGATCGGGAAAGTCCAGAATGCGAAACGAGAACAGCACCCCCAGCGCCACCAGCGCGAAGATGAAGCCCATCTCCAGCGCCCCCATGAAAGAAAACAGCGACATGGCGGCCTTACCTCGGCAGCGGCGCGGCGCCGGTCAGTGAATGGGGCATGGCAAAACTCGTGGGCAAAAGCATGAAAAAGCGCCGCGCCATGAAAAACGCCAGCGGCAAAGGCTGGCGGCGCGCGCGGCAAACAAAAACGGCGCGGATTTTAGGGCGCGGCATGCCCGCGCGGCGTGCGAGACGGGCCGCAGAAATCAGGGCCTGTTTGCAATCCATCCGTGGGCGCGCAAGCACAAGCCAGAAGCGCAGGCCGGGTGGAAGGCTGCGTCACGGGGCCCGCACGCTTCATCCGCCCCCAGCTTCGCCCTGCCCGTTTCAGACACGGCCATCGCAGGCTACAGGCCGCCGGCTCGACGCAGAAGCCGCCTGTTGCCCGGCAGATAACATCAGAAAAAGGAGCAAATCGAAGGGTGTGAAAATGAAGCTTCGCGCAGTTTCCACTAGGACACTATGCTAGTGATATAGGAGCAAAATACCTGCCTGTCTCCAGCTTGCGCCTGGCCCTTCTTTTCAGAACCTGCTTGCAATCTGGCCGTGAGGGTTAAACGGGCTTTACGGCCCAATGGCGCAGCACAGCGAGGATTGGCAACACGCCGCAGACTGCCCGAATCCACGCTTTTTGCGCCCACGGGCAGACGGTAAACAGCCCCCTCAAACCAGCAGCGCCTGCGCCAGCGCGGCAGCGGCGTCTTTCTGGGCCGTCAGCGCCTCGGTAATGACGCGGCCAAACTGGATGAAGCCGTGCACCATGCCCCGGTACAGCTCCAGCTGCACGGGCACGCCCGCCATGCGCAGTTTGTCGGCGTAGGCCAGGCCTTCATCGACCAGCGGGTCGCATTCGGCCAGGGCCAGCCAGGCGGGCGCCACGCCTGCCACGTCGTCATGCAGCAGGGGGGCAAAGCGCCAGTCGGTGCGTTCTTGCGGGGCGATGTAGTTGCCAAACAGCCAGGAAATGGCCGCTTCGGTCAGCGGCGGCGCGTGGCGCAGGCGCTGGTGTGATTCGGTGTCTTGATGCGCCGTTGTGCCGGGGTAGATCAGCAGTTGCAGCGCCAGCGGCAGGCCCTCATCGCGTGCATGGATGGCCGCCACCGCCGCCAGCGTGCCGCCCGCCGAATCGCCCCCCACAGCCAGCCGTGAGGCATCCAGCCCCAGGGCGGCGCTTTCAGCGGCCAGCCAGCGCAGTGCGTCCCACGCGTCATGCACGGCAGTGGGAAAGCGGTGCTCGGGCGCCAGGCGATAGTCCAGCGCAAGCACGGCCACGCCGCTTTGCGCAGCCAGCGCGCGGCACAGGCTCTCATGCGTGGCCACGCTGCCCAGCGTGAAGCCGCCGCCATGCAGATACAGCAGGGCGGGCAGCGGCGGCCCTTCTTCAGCCGGGCGGGGTGCGTACAGGCGCGCGTGCAAAGCGGCGCCGTCCCGGGCCGGGATGCGCACATCCTGCACGCGCGGCAGGGGCGCGGGGGCAATGTCCAGCACGCCCGCATTGCGCTCATAAAAGGCGCGCGCCTGTGCAGGCGGCAGGCTTTCGAGGGGCGGGCGGCCTGCACGGCCCATGCGTTCCAGCAGGGCGCGCATGGCAGGGGTAAGTTGACGGGGCAGCACGGTTTCTGAAATCGCGGATGGCGTGGCGGTCATCCGATGATTTTCATGCCCATCAAAAAAATCGTTTTCCGGAGCGCGCGCGACCCTGCGCTTCATTGGGTCATGAAGGGCATTTTGTCCGCTTCACATGCAAGCTGCTGAACGGAAAGCGGAACGCGGCCATCAGCTTGCCGGCTCCAGAACAAAATAGATTACCAAAGCATCTTCCATCTGCCCTGGATGCGTTTCCGACATGGCGATGCCGAATATCTTTCTGTTCCACATGAGGCCGCTCTCGAACAAGGCAAGAATATTCAAATCATGATCGAACAATTCCGGCCCATCAAAAGGCAACGATTTGCTGCCATGTTCGATCACCCAATTGGAAAAATTTTTTCTGATCATGTCGGGAGTCGCATCCGCCGCTACTTTGAAAAAGCGCGGCGGATATTCCGAACTGACATGATATTGGCTTGAAACGAAGTCGCGCACATGCTGCTTCAGCGCGCGAGCTTGAGGCAGGTCTTCAGAGGCCGGGCTGGAATAGGCTGGCGCAGGAAATGATGACAGAAAATTTTCAGCGGCATGAGAGGTCAGCATGGCTACGCTCCACAAGAAAAGAAAAAAAACGGCCCCAAAGCCAATGGAGCCGCATGAACATCTGTCAATGATTTTCATCATATGCCTGACATAAAGATGGGCTGAATCACCAGCCTGATCAGCCTTCAATTTTGGACCCCCAGCGCCCGCTAAGAAGCGGCGGCGTGGCGCCGCTGGCGTGGGGGCCGCTCAGTTTGACTTCAATAACGTCAATGTTTTTGCATCCCTATACGAGTCCATATGTGATTCAAAATGAATGCGGTCTTTTTATATCGAGGGAACGGGCGTCACTTCAATCAACCGTTCAATTCATTTTTGCTGGCTCTTGCGGCGGCTCTTCGGGCGGTGTTTCGTGATAAGGCCGCGCAGGCACAGCCACTTGCTGCGAGCCGGCGCGCCATTGGCGCAGGGCGCGCTGAAATAGCAGGCTGTTGGGCACTTTCAGCACAGTGCCTTCGCGGCCATTGCCGCTTTCCTCGAGCGTGGTGTAGATCAGGTTGATGTCTATCACGCGGCCTTTGAGGCCGGCTTTTTCGCCGTTTTCAAGCACTTCAATGCGGTCATTCAGCCTGAATATGCCGGTGGTGAATATCAGCAGCGAACAAAAAATGTTGGACAGCACGCTCCACGCGGCAAAAAAGGCCACGGCGGCCACGGCGGCAAAGCCAGTGAAGGCGCTCCAGAGCACCGCGCCCGATACGCCCAGGCGCTCCAGCGCCAGCAGCCAGGCGCTGCCATACACCACGAAGGTGAGCAGGCGGCGGGCGATGAAGTTGAATTCGGCGGGCAGGCGGTAGCGCTCGGCCACGCGGTTCGTCACGCGCCGCAACAGCCTTTGCAACAGCACGGCGCCAATGGCGATCAGCAGAATTTGCAGCAGCGGCAGCAGGCCCCGCATCCACTCCCGCAGCGAAGCGGGCAAGGTGGCGAGGTATTCATTCCAGAGATGGGTCATTGCTTGTGTCGATGAGGTATTCGCCAGCGCGGCGCGCGGCGGTTTTTTCTGCCAGGCGGCGGATTGTCAGGCTGCGGCGCAAAAAACGGTGTGCAGCGTAGCCTGGCCCGCCTGCCTGCCTTGGCGCGCACTTGCTGGCGCAGCAGCGCCAGCAGCACATCCCACACGCCACGCTGACGCCAGCGGGCAAAGGTGTTGCAGACCTGTGGTAGTCCCAAGGTAGCGCTCGCCACTGGCCAAGGACAACCTCTGAATGGCCCCCGGCCTTGCCATGTTGCTGGGCGTATAAGTTTTGTGCGATGACGCTTGTGATCTTCAAGCGCTGCGGCAGCTTGGTGGGGCTGCGCGGATCGCGAGCGGTTTTCTGGCGCACGCTGAAAGCGCGTCATGCGTTTCACAAAGCCTGCCGCTGCCAGCCGTGCAGGCGCGCGGCACAATGGGGCGCTTGATGGTGCGCTGGGCCGTGCGTGCGTTTCTGCGGCCTGCTGCGCCGCTTATCCCACTTTCGCAGGAGATTTCTGAATGACAAAAACCGTCGCCGATGTCATGAAACTGGTGAGCGAAAACGAATGCAAGTTCGTTGATTTGCGCTTCACCGACACGCTGGGCAAAGAGCACCACACCAGCGTGCCCGTTTCGGCCTTTGATGAAGACAAATTCAGCGATGGACATGCCTTTGACGGCTCTTCCATCGCGGGCTGGAAGGGCATTGAAGCGTCTGACATGCTGCTCATGCCCGATCCGGCCACCGCCTTCATCGACCCCTTCTTTGAAGAACCCACGCTCGTGCTCACCTGCGACGTGCTGGAGCCTGATGACTGCAAGGCTTATGACCGCGACCCGCGCTCCATCGCCCGCCGCGCCGAGGCGTACCTGAAAGCCAGCGGCGTGGGCGACACGGCCTATTTCGGCCCCGAGCCGGAGTTTTTCGTGTTTGACAACGTGCGATGGGGCACCGAGCCGAACCACACCTTCTACCAAGTGGACTCCTACCAGGCGCCGTGGAACAGCGGCACTGACATGGAAGGCGGCAACTTCGGCCACCGCCCCTGCGTCAAGGGCGGCTACTTTCCCGTGCCGCCCGTGGACGGCGCGCAAGACATGCGCGCGCAAATGGTGCTGATTCTCGAAGAGCTGGGCATCCCCGTGGAAGTGTTCCACCACGAAGTGGGCGGCGCGGGGCAAATGGAAATCGGCACCCGCTTCAGCACGCTGGTCGAGCGCGCCGACTGGACGCAGCGCATGAAATACGTCATCTGGAACGTGGCCAGCGCCTACGGCAAAACCGCCACCTTCATGCCCAAGCCCTACCACGGCGACAACGGCAGCGGCATGCACGTGCACCAGTCCATCTGGAAAGGCGGGCGCAACCTGTTTGCGGGCAACGGCTACGCGGGCCTGTCAGACGATGCGCTCTACTACATCGGCGGCATCATCCAGCACGCGCGCGCGCTCAACGCCATCACCAACCCCACCACCAACAGCTACAAGCGCCTGGTGCCGCACTTTGAAGCGCCCGTGAAGCTGGCCTACTCAGGCCGCAACCGCTCCGCCGCCATCCGCATCCCGCATGTCAGCAGCGACAAGGCGCGCCGCGTGGAAGCGCGCTTTCCCGACCCCATGGCCAACCCCTACCTGTGCTTTGCCGCCTTGCTGATGGCGGGGCTGGACGGCATCGAAAACAAAATCCACCCCGGCGAAGCCGCCACCAAAGACCTCTATCACCTGCCGCCTGAAGAAGACCGCCTGGTGCCCACCGTGTGCCACAGCCTTGACCAGGCGCTTTTGGCGCTGGATGCTGACCGCGCCTTCCTCACCAAAGGCGGCGTTTTCACCAACAGCATGCTTGATGCCTTCATCGAGCTGAAAATGCTTGAAGTCAACCGCGTGCGCGTGCAAGTCAATCCCGTGGAATACGACATGTATTTCTCGCTCTGAAAACCTGTTCAAGGTCCGTTCAAGGGCACGAAAAGCGCAGCCAGGCCCTGAGCGGGTTCTGGCGCGCTCCGGCTGCGCCCCAGCCGCGCAGGGAAAGGGCAGCGCCAAGGACGGCCCGTGCCGTCCTTTCCCTTTTACAAATCTCCGGCTTGTTGAAACAGGCTGTATCAACGATACTTTGTGAATTCCCTCATTCGAGATGAAGGCCGCACCCATGAAACAACCCATTGCATCTGCCTGTTTTCTTGCCGCTCTGGCCTGCGCCGCCATGGCCGCAGCGCCAGCTGCCGCGCAAGACCGCATCTACCGCTGCGGCAATGAGTACACCAACGGCAAGGTGGACAAGCGCAAGGACTGCAAGCTGATCGAAGGCGGCAACGTAACGGTCATCAGCGGCTATCGCGCCCCCGGCAATGCCGCCCCGCGCGCCAGCGGCGGTGGCGGCAGCAGCAGTGGCGGCGGCAGCGCATCCGCCGCTCCCCGCAATGATTCGCCTGCCCAGCGCGCGCGCGATGCCGATGCGCGCGCCATTCTTGAAAACGAGCTGCAACGCGCCGAGAGCGTGCAGGCCCAGCTGGAGCGCGAATACAACAATGGCCAGCCAGAAAAGAATGCGATTGAAATGCGCAACCCCGCCTTCTATAACGACCGCGTCAGCAAGATGAAAGACGCCATTGACCGCAACAAGAGCGACATCGAAGGCATACGCCGCGAATTGGCGCGCTTCCAGAAAGGCTCGTGATGCCGGCTCATTGAAACGCCCTCGGCAAACGCCCGGAGAATCATCAGATTCGAAGGGCGTTTTTTCATGCCCTTTAGCCTGTTTTGCGGCGTCTTCCTCGGGCGAACATCGCAGTTTGCAAGCCAGAGAAAGAAAGCGCCCGGGTGCATTCAATCGGCGGCTGGCGAAGTCATCACGGAGCAAGAGCGCTTCCAGAGTAGAAGAAACTGCCCGGATGGCTGCCATAAAAGCACTTGCCAGCTAGAGAGCAGAAGGCGCGACGCGAAGGAGGCAACAAGCAAGGCGAATTAACAGCATTGGCTCCGATTTTTATATTGCAAAGCATTTCTGCTATTCTGAATCAGTATTTTGATTGCGTGTTTGCGAACGGTTTTCCCATGGCGATGAAGGCGGCAATTTAAGGGGGGCAATTTCATGTCACGCATCATGGTTGGTGCGCCTGAACAGGATTATCGCGCCGATAATAAAGCGCATTTTCGCGTGCATGAGCTATGCAAGAACCTGGAGCAAGCTGCTTATTAACCCAAATGCGCTATATAGACAGACCCGTTTTATTTTTATGGCGCTTCTCCTGTGCTTTATGGAGAGGAAGAAATCAGGAAAAGAAGGCAGGACTGCGCGGCGGGTCTGGCAAAGCTGCTGCGGCAGCTGGATGGGCAATCACAAAAGAGGAGCGAATTTGGGGATGCCAAAAAGGCGCTCGCGCCCATTTGACTAGGACGTATAGCTATAAATAGAGGAGCGAAATTCGAGCCGGGAATAAGCCATTGAATGCGTCTGGCGCTTCGCCATGCCTGCGCGCGTGATGGTCTGGCTGCGCTGGATAGCGGGACGGCTGGAAAAGAAAAGGGCTGCTTTCAGGCAGCCCTTTTTCATGTGGTGAGACGCGTCACGCGCCGCCGCTGCCTTGCTGGAGCGCGCGTTCGCGTTCGCGCATCTGTACGCAGACGGCGTGCCGGCCCATGCCCGGCTTGCTGCATTCCTGTTGCAGGCAGAGGGAGCGGGCCAGGAACTGGCGGCCTGCGCAGGCTTGCGCGGGGGTGGGCGGAGGCGGCGCAACGGGTGTGGGAGCTGCCGCAGGCGGCGGCTCAGGCAGAGGGGCGGCGGCGTGCGCGGGCGCCGTGGCGGGCCTGGGCGCGGCTGCCCGGCGGTTGCCTGGCGGCAGGGTTTTGCGGCGCTCAAGGCGGGCAGCCGGCTGGGCGTGAGCCGTGGCGGCAGGCGTTTCGACGGCAGGCGCAGGGGCCTGCTCTTCATCGGCGGCTTGGCTGGCGGTTTCGCCGTTTGCTGGCGAAGGTGCGGCGCTGTCGTCAGGTGCAGGTGTATCTGGCGTGGCTGCGTCTTCAGGCGCCGGGCTGGGCGCGGGTTCGGGAGCAGGCGTTTGTGCGGCGGGAGCAGGCGCGGGCGGCGGAGGGGGTGTGGCTGCTGCCGGGGCGGCGGCTTGCAGGGCAGGGGCGGGCGCCGCGTTGCGGGCGGCGTACTGCTGCGTGATCCATGCGCTGGCCAAGCCCGCGCCCAAAGCCAGGCACACGATGAGCACGAAGGGCCAGGGCGAACGCTTGGCGGGCCGGGCGGCGCGCCTGCTGCCGCTGCGGCGCCTGCGCCTGCGTTTGCGCTCTGGCTCGTAGTCCATGACCATGGTTGCGGGCGAAAGCGGGGCGAGCAGCCCGGCGCATTTGCCGCAGTATTTGGCGGTTTCGCGGTTGGGAGCGCCGCAGTTGGGGCAGAAGATGGTGCTCATGGCAAGGCCGTCATGGCAGGGGGCATGGCGAAGGGCAAGAGACGGCGGACGGTTCAGCGGCGCGCGTGAAGACCAGATCCCACACGCCGTGGCCCAGGCGCAGGCCGCGCTGCTCGAACTTCGTCAGGGGGCGGTAGGCGGGCCGGGGGGCGTAGCCGCTGGCCGTGTTTTGCAACAGGGCTTCGGCGCTGAGCACTTGCAGCATTTGCTCGGCGTAGGGCTGCCAATCGGTGGCGCAGTGCAGGTAGCCGCCGGGGGCCAGGCGCAGGGCCAGCTCATGCGCGAAGGCGGGCTGGATGAGACGGCGCTTGTTGTGGCGCTTTTTGTGCCAGGGATCGGGAAAGAAGATGTGGATGCCGTGCAGGCTGCCGGGGGCGATCATGCTTTCGAGCACCTGCACCGCGTCGTGCTGGAGGATGCGGATGTTGTCCAGCCCTTGCTCGCCCATGAGCTTGAGCAGCGCGCCCACGCCGGGCGCATGCACCTCGCAGCCGATGAACAGCGCCTCTGGCATGAGACGGGCGATGTGCGCCGTGGCCTGGCCCATGCCAAAGCCGATTTCAAGCACGGCTTTTTCATAGCGTTTTTGGCCGTTTGCGCTGGCGCAGGCTGAAAAGCTTGCTATCAGATCCGTAGTAGCCGGATCGAAGGGCAGCACATAGCGCGGCCCCAGCTCAGCCAAGGCGCGGGCCTGCCCGGTGGTGACGCGGCCCGCGCGGGTGACGAAGCTGCGAATGGCGCGGGGGCGCGCCGCGCTGACGGGCGCGCCAGCTTCATCAAGCGCGCCAAGCGCAGCGGCGGCACGGGTTTCGGGCAGAGCGGTCACGGCGTGTCGTGTTCCGTGGGAGCTGCTGCGCCGCTGGCTGGCGGGGTGCCGCCCAGCGCGTGGGCCAGTGCGGTTTCAGGCGTGATGGCGGGCGTGGCGGAAGAAGCGCTGGCGGCATCTTGCGGCTTGGCCTTGGGCCGCTTGCGGGTGGGCGCGGGCGGCTGCGCGCGCGAGTAGGGGCGCAGCACGTTCACCAGCTGGGCATAGACGCGCGGATTACCGGCCAGGCATTCGCGCGGCGTGATGAAGTCGGCCTCGCCCGTGAAGTTGCCCACCAGGCCGCCCGCCTCCGTGACCAGCAGCGCACCGGCTGCGGTGTCCCAGGCTTGCAGGCCAGTCTCAAAAAAGCCGTCGGAAAAACCAGCGGCCACGTAGGCCAGGTCCAGCGCGGCTGCGCCGGGGCGGCGCAAGCCGGCGGTGCGTTTCATCATCTCGGCCATGATTTGCAGGTAGCCCTGAAAGTCATCACCTTTGCGGAAGGGAAAGCCCGTGGCGACCAGGCAGTCGCCCAGCTGCGTGCGGCGGCTCACGCGGATGCGGCGGTTGTTCAGATACGCGCCGCGCCCGTGCGAGGCCATGAACAGGTCATTGCGCGAAGGGTCGTACACCACGGCCTGTTCCACGCGCCCGCGCACGCTCAGCGCGATGCTCACGCAATAAACGGGAAAGCCGTGAATGAAATTGGTGGTGCCGTCCAGCGGGTCAATGATCCAGACGTGATCCGACTGGCGGTTGCCCCGCTCCTGACCCGACTCCTCCGCCAAAATGCCGTGCTGCGGATAAGCCGAAAGCAGCGTTTCAATGATGGCGTTTTCGCTCGCGTAATCCACCTCCGTCACGAAATCATTCACCTGCTTTTGCGACACGCGCACCGCCTCCACATCCAGCGCCGCGCGGTTGATGATGGAGCCAGCGGCGCGGGCGGCCTTGATGGCGACATTGAGCATGGGGTGCAGGGAAAACGACATAAGGAAAAGAAACGCGAAAAAACGCTGGCGCTGGCAAAAGCGGCTGATTTTCTCATGGCAGCGCTGCCTGCGCAGCCAGATCAGGCAGCCATTGCCCGCCCGTTTCGTGCCCTGCGGCCACGGGCAAAGGCGGCGTATTGGGCGTCAGCGGCTGCCCCGTAAGCGACCAGCGGTGGCGCAGCGCGAATTCAAACCCGGGCGCAGCCTGGCGGCAGGCAATGTCCCGCCGGGCGAAATCGGGCGCGAAATCCGCGCACGGCAGCCCCGCCGCGCCCAAATGCCCGCCGCCCGCAGGCAGGGCAGGGCGGCCCTCCACCGCCGTGGCGTAAAAGGCGTGCAGCGTCCCATCTGGCAAACGCAGCAGCAAAACGTGCAAGCTCGCGCCCTCCGGCAGTTGCACCCCTCTTGGCAGCGCGGGCGCCTCGGCCCAGCGATAGCGGCCAGGCGCCAGATTTGCCACATGCAGACCTTGCGCGGCAACCAGATCCGCAGCAGGCCGGGCGGCCATCACCTGCCAGCCCAGCCAGCCAAAAGCCAGCAGCCCCAGCGCGGCCAGGCCCGCCACGGCGCGCGCCAGCTGCCGCCTGCGATACAGCGCCCCAGTCATTTTTGACAGCCGTCAATCACGCGCATGGGCGGCGCAGGCACAATGCATGCGAGAGAGGTTTTTGTTGCCAACCCCTGAAAGGAGATGTCCGTCATGTTCAAACACATTCTGGTGCCCGTTGATGGTTCCGCCACGGCCTTTTCCGCCGTGGACAACGCGCAGGCCCTGGCCAAGGCATTCGGCAGCGAGGTCACGACGGTCTATGTGATTGACCCCTACCCCTTTACTGGCGTAGGCGCGGATTTTGCCTATGGCCAAGACCAGTACCTGACCGCCGCCACCGCTGAGGCCAATGCCGCCGTCGATGCCGTGGCCGCGCGCCTTGAAGAAGCTGGCGTGAAGGTGCACAAGCGCGTGGTAGAGGCCAACTCGGCCTCGCGCGGCATTCTGGAGGCCGCGCAAGCCGTGGGCGCTGATCTCATCGTGATGGGATCGCATGGCCGCCGCGGCCTTGAAAAACTCGTGCTCGGCAGCGTGGCCCAGCGCGTGCTCTCCGGCGCCACCTTGCCCGTGCTGGTCGTGCACGGCAAGCAGGCGCAGCAGTAAGCCAGGGCCAATCATTTCCCTTTCCACCCGCCTCACAGGCCCGCATGCTTCCGGCAAGGCATGCGGGCCTGTTTTCGTGCCTGCTTCGCATGGCAGACACCAGGGCGGGTAGTCCTTGGGTAGTGCGCGCTATCGACGGTCAGTGGTTTGGCAGCCCGTTGCCTGCACATAGAAGATGGCGTTCGTTGATCATGTTCCGGGCGCTGTGTATCCGGGGCCTGCCTTCACGCTTACCTGCCGGAAAGTGCTTTTGCACCCCACTGTTCACCGGTCGTGTCACTTGGATACATGACGATCGTTTGCCGCAAATTCCCTCTTTGGTGACAGGCTCTTACAGCCGCGCCAGCCGCTGTAGCGCGGCTTGCAGGGTTTCGTCTTTCTTGGCGAAGCAAAAGCGGATGAGTTTTTGGTCCAGGCCATCGGCGTAGAAGGCCGAAAGCGGAATGGCGGCCACGCCGATTTCGCGTGTGAGCCATTCGCAAAACGTCGCCTCGGGCAAGTCGCGCTCGGGCACGTGAAGCTCTGAAATATCGGCGCACTGAAAGTAGGCGCCCTCGCAGGGCAGCAGGCGAAAGCGCGTTTGCGCCAGGCCCGCGCGAAAGCGGTCGCGCTTGGCGGCATAGAAGGCTGGCAGCTGCTGCCAGGGCGCGGGGTTTTGCATGTAGGCGGCAATGCCGTGCTGCATGGGCGTGTTCACGCAAAACACGTTGAACTGGTGCAAGCGGCGCAGCTCGGCCGTGAGAGCCGCCGGGGCGGCCACGTAGCCCACTTTCCAGCCCGTGACGTGGAAGGTTTTGCCAAAGCTGCCAATGACGAACGCGCGGCTGGCCAGGCCCGGCAGGCGCGCGGCGCTTTCGTGCCGCAGGGGGGCATAGACCATGTGGGCGTAAACCTCGTCGCTGATGAGCGCGATGCGCGTGGGAGCAAGGATTTCTTGCAGGCGCTGCATGTCGGCGGCGGACCACACAGTGCCGGTAGGGTTGTGCGGGGTGTTGATGACCAGCGCGCGCGTGCGCGGGGTGATGGCGGCGGCCAGGCGGTCAAAGTCGGGCCGGAAGCTGCCCGGCGCCAGCGGCACGCGCACGGCCGCCGCGCCCGCCAGGCGGATGCCGGGCAGGTAGCTGTCGTAGCAGGGTTCGAGCACGATGACTTCGTCGCCTGGCTGCGTGCAGCAAAGAATGGCGGTGAAGATGGCCTGCGTGGCTCCGGCGGTGATGGTGATTTCGCTCTCGGCGCTGTAAGCGTGGCCGTAAAGGGCCTGAAGCTGTGCGGCAATGGCCTGGCGCAGCGCGGGCACGCCCGGCATGGGGGCGTACTGGTTGTGGCCCGCGCGCATGGCCTGGGTCACGGCGTCAGCCAGCGCGGCGTCGCAGGCAAAGTCGGGAAAGCCTTGGCCGAGGTTGATGGCCTGGTGCTGCGCCGCCAGCGCGGACATGGCGCTGAAGATGTTGTCGCCCACGCCGGGCAGGCGCGTTTCAAGGGGAGGAAAAGGGGAAGCGGTATGGGGCATGGTGGAACGGAGGCTGGCGGGCCTCAGGCATGAAATCGGCCTGAAGTCCTAGTGGAATCAGCGCGGGCCGCTATGGTTTCCGTAGCATCTGTCAGAAAAACAGCAGCGTCAGCGCCACGAACAAGGGCGTGAGCAGCCCCACCGACCACAGTATGTAGCCAAAGAAGCTGGGCATGCGCACGCCGCGCTCTTCGGCGATGGACTTGACCATGAGATTGGGCGCGTTGCCGATGTAGGTGTTGGCCCCCATGAAGACCGCGCCCGCCGAAATGGCCGCCAGGGTGCTGGCCAGCGGCCCCATGAGGGCAGGCGCGCTGCCGCCGGCGGTGTTGAAAAAGACCAGGTAAGTGGGCGCGTTGTCCAGCACGGAGCTGAGCGCGCCGGAGGCCCAGAAATACATGGCGGGAATGGGCGCGCCGTCAGGCCGCGTGACGGCGTGCAGGATGCCCGCGAAAGGCCCCTGCATGCCTGCTTGCAGCATGGCGATGACGGGCGCGATGGTGATGAAGATGCCCGCAAAGAGCTTGGCCACTTCCAGCATCGGCTCCCAGGTGAACTGGTTGCTCCGGTGCGCAGCGGCGGGCGTGAGCCAGAGCGACAGGGCCGTGACGGCCACCAGCCCCGCATCGCGCAGCACATCGGGCAGTGAAATGTGCGCGCCCGCCACTTGCCACTCCACGCCGCTGTGCCAGGCCCCGCTCATCAGCACCAGCGCGGGAATGAAAGGCAGCAGGGCCAGATTGACCTTGCCCTCGAACTGCAACAGCGGCTGGCCGGGCGCGGCGACAGCAGCCTGGGGCTGCGGCCCGGGCCGGTGCGATTCGCGGCGCGCGTGCCAGGTGTCAATGGCGAAAAACAGGGCCAGCAGCGCGCCAATCAGCAGCAGCGTGTGCGGCCACAGGTGTTTGAGCGTCCAGAAAAAATCCACGCCCGCCAGAAAGCCCAGAAACAGCGGCGGATCGCCCAGCGGCGTGAGCGCGCCGCCCGCGTTGGAGACGATGAAGATGAAAAAAATGACCACGTGCGCCACCGCCCGCCGCCCTTCATTGGCCTTGAGCAGCGGGCGAATCAGCACCATCGACGCGCCCGTGGTGCCCATCACGCTGGCCAGCAGCGCCCCCACGGCCAGAAAACCTGCATTCACCAGCGGCGTGGCGCGCAAGCTGCTGCGCACGTGAATGCCGCCCGCCACCGTGAACAGCGCCAGCAGCAGCAAGATGAACGGGATGTATTCGGCCACCAGCGCGTGCGCCAGCCCCAGCAGCGCCGCCTGCACGCCGAAAACAGCGGCAAAAGGCAGCAAAAACAGCATGGACCAGCCCGCCGTGACCTTGCCGAAATGCTGGTGCCAAAAGCGCGGCGCGGCCATGGGCAGCAGCGCAATGGAAGCGAGCACGCCCACGAACGGCACGCCCCAGAGCGGGCGCAGCTGGCTGCCGTCCGGCCCCGCCGCCCGCGCCAGGGCGGGACAGGCCAGCAGCAAAGTCAGCAAGGCAAAGGGGCGGAACGCGTGGAGCGGGAGCATTGTTCTTATTCGGAGCGCAAGACGGGGAAAAGGTAAGAAAGCTGGCGGCCGGAAGACGGCCGTCAGCTTCAGACGGCGGGCGGCGGAATCTGGAATACCTGCCGCAGGTAGGCCAGATAGTTCTCGTCATCACACATGCCCTTGCCGGGCGTGTCAGACACCTTGGCTACGGGCTGGCCGTTGCAGCGCGTCATCTTGATCACGATTTGCAGCGGTTCGTAGCCCAGATCGTTGGTGAGGTTGGTGCCGATGCCGAAGGCCAGCTGGCAGCGCCCCTTGAAGCGCTGATACAGCTCAATGGTGCGCGGCACCGTCAGGCCGTCAGAAAAGATGAGCGTTTTGGTGCGCGGATTGATGCGGTGCTGCGCGTAGTGCGCCAGCATGCGCTCGCCCCAGGAAAAGGGATCGCCGCTGTCGTGGCGCGCGCCGTCAAAGAGCTTGCAGAAATACAGATCGAAGTCGCGCAAGAAAGCGGCCATGCCGTACACGTCAGACAAGGCAATGCCCAGATCGCCCCGGTACTCCTTGGCCCATTTCTCGAAACCGAAAATCTGGCTGTCGCGCAGGCGCGGCCCCAGCGCCTGGCAGGCCTGCAGGTATTCGTGCGCCATGGTGCCCAGCGGCGTCAGCCCCAGCCGCATGGCGTACAGCACATTGCTCGTGCCCGCCAGCTGGCCGCTGGCGCCCGTGCCCAGCCCCTGCATCAGCTGGCGCAGCAGCCCCTCGTGCCACACGCGCGAAAAGCGCCGGCGCGTGCCGTAATCGGCAATCTTGAGTTCTTGCAGCCCATCGGCCTTGAGCTGGGCCATCTTGCCGTGCAGGCGGCGGTCGCCCTCGGCCAGGTCGGGGCGCGGCTGCGTGTTGCGGAAGTACACCTCATTGACGATGGCCAGCAGCGGAATCTCGAACAAGATGGTGTGCAGCCACGGCCCCTGGATGACGATGCTGATTTCCTCATTGGGCAGCGGCTGGAGCGTCACGTACTTTTCGTTGAGGCGGAAGATGCCCAGGAAATCGGCAAAGTCGCTCTTGATGAAACGCAGCGAACGCAGATAGGCCAGCTCCTGCTCCGCGAAACGCAGCGAACACAAATGGCGGATTTCCTCGCGAATCTCCTCCACATACGGCGCCAGCCGGATGCCCGGGTTGCGGCACTTGAAGCGGTACTCCACCTGCGCGCCCGGAAACTGATGCAGCACCACCTGCATCATGGTGAACTTGTACAGATCGGTATCGAGCAGGCTTTCAATGATCATGGGCCATCCGCGCGCAGGGGGGAAGCAAGGGGAAAAAACGGCGCGAGAGTTTAACGGCGCTGCCTGCCGCCGCCCTGTCATGATCGGCCCTTTCGCCCTTTGCGGCCAGACTTTGAACAGGCTCCCACACCATCACCCGAAAGGAAACATCATGACCTTCTCCCTCCAGGGCAAAACCGCGCTCGTCACCGGCTCCACCAGCGGCATCGGCCTGGGCATCGCCATTGAACTGGCGCGCCAGGGCGCCAGCCTCGTGCTGAACGGCTTTGGCGACGCCGAAGCAGCCAAGGCGCAGATTGCCGCGCTGGGCGCGCGCGTGGAGCACCACCCCGCCGACATGAGCCGCCCTGCCGACATCGCCGCCATGATGGAATTCGCCGCCAGCCGCTTTGGCGGCGTGGACGTGCTGGTCAATAACGCCGGCATTCAGCACGTGGCCAGCGTGCAGGACTTTCCGCCCGAAAAGTGGGACGCCATCCTCGCCATCAACCTCAGCTCCGCCTTCCACACCACGCGCCTGGCGCTGCCGCACATGCTGCGCCGCAACTGGGGCCGCATCATCAACGTCGCTTCCGCTCACGGCCTGGCGGCCTCTGCTGGCAAAAGCGCCTACGTGGCCGCCAAGCACGGCCTCATCGGCCTGACCAAGGCCGTGGCGCTGGAAAACGCCACCACCGGCGTCACCTGCAACGCCATCTGCCCCGGCTGGGTTCTCACCCCTCTGGTGCAAAAGCAGATTGACGACCGCGCCTCGCAGCAAGGCATCAGCGTGCAGCAGGCGCAGGAAAACCTGCTGCGCGAAAAAGAGCCTTCCCTGCAATTCACCACCCCGCAGCAACTGGGCCAGATGGCTGTTTTTCTGTGCTCTCCCGCCGCTGACAACATGCGCGGCATCGCCTGGTCCAACGACGGCGGCTGGACGGCGCAGTAACCCCCTCGCCTGTCCCTTGACGCCATTGACAAAGCCGCCCCCCGGCCCCATGTGAGCGCCCATGTCTGAACTGCACAAATTCATCTTCGATGGCCTGCCCGTGCGCGGCCAGCTGGTGCGCCTGACGGACGCCTGGCAGCAAGTGCTGGCCCGCCGCGCAGCCAATACGCAAACCGGCCCGTGGCCGCAGCCTGTGGCCGCGCTGCTGGGCGAGATGGCGGCCGCCGCCGTGCTGATGCAGGCAGGCATCAAGTTTGACGGCGCGCTGGTGCTGCAAATGATGGGCGACGGCCCCGTCAAGCTGGCCGTGGCGGAGGTGCAGTCTGATTTGCGCCTGCGCGCCACCGCCACCGTGGCGGGCGAAGTGCCCCCGGGCGCCACGCTGGCAGATATGGTCAATGTCCACGGCAAGGGCCGCTGCGCCATCACGCTGGACGCGCGCGGCCGCCTGCCCGGCCAGCCGCCCTACCAGGGCGTGGTGTCGCTGGCAGACGCGCCCGATGTGGCCACGGCGCTTGCGCACTACATGCGCCAGTCCGAACAGCTGGATACCACGCTGGTGCTGGCTGCTGATGAACACGTGGCGGCGGGCCTGCTTATCCAGCGCCTGCCCGTGCAAGGCCAGGGCAACCTCTCGCAAAGCCATGTGGCGCGCGAGGATGCGGGCGATGCTGGCGGGGATGACTGGCGCCGCATCAGCCTGCTGGCGCAAAGCCTGCAACGCCAGGAATTGCTCTCTTTGAGCGCCGATGAAATCCTGCACCGCCTGTTCTGGCAAGAGCGCGTGCTGCGCTTTGAGCCGCAAACCGCGCGCTTTGCCTGCTCTTGCAGCCGCGAGCGCGTGGCCGCCATGATTGCCGGACTGGGCCGGCATGAGGCCGAAGACATCCTGCGCGAGCAAGGCCGCATCGAAGTGGGCTGCGACTTCTGCGGCCAGCAGTACCGCTTTGACGCCGTGGACGTGGCCCGCCTTTTCACTCCGCCCGCCCAGCAGCCGCAAGCGCCGCAGGGCCTGCAATAAGCGCGGAGCCTGCATCGGGCCGCCCCCAAAAAACCGCCTCAAAAAAAGCAAGCCGTGGCCCTGCGCTTTGACGTGCTCACGCTCTTTCCGGAGCTTTTCGCCCCCTTTTTGCATGCGGGCATCACGCGCCGCGCCTGGGCGGACGGCCAGATGCGCCTGAAGCTCTGGAATCCGCGCGACTGGGCCGAAGGCCGCTACCGCCGTGTGGACGACCGCCCCTTTGGCGGCGGCCCCGGCATGGTCATGCTGGCCGAGCCGCTGGCGCGCTGCCTGGCCGCCGCGCAGGCCGACCGGCTGGCAAGCGGGCCGCAAAGCGGCCAGCCGCACGAGGCAGGGCAGGGCGCTGAACAAGAAAGCGCCCCAGTCCCCGTCGTGCTCTTTTCCCCCACAGGCCCGCGCCTGAACCACGCCGCCGTGCAAAGCTGGGCCGCAAGCCGTGGCGCCATCCTCATATGCGGGCGCTACGAAGGCATTGACCAGCGCTTTATCGACCGCCACGTCACCCACCAAATCAGCCTGGGCGACTTCGTGCTCTCCGGCGGCGAAATCGCGGCGCTGGCCCTGCTGGACGCCGTGGCCCGCCTGCAACCGGGCGTGCTGGGCGACGCGGGCAGCCACCAGCTCGACAGCTTCAACCCCGCGCTGGACGGCCTGCTCGACTGCCCGCACTACACCCGCCCCGAAGTGTGGCAAGGCCAAAGCGCGCCTGCCGAGCTGCTCAGCGGCCACCACGCCCGCATTGAGCAATGGCGCCGCGCCCAGAGCCTGCAACTCACCGCCCGCCAGCGCCCCGACTTGCTGGCCGCCGCCCGCGCCGCAGGCTGCCTGACGGCGCAAGACGAGCAGACCCTGGCCGCGCTGAACAAGCCATGAGCGTTTCCGCTCGCACGGCCTCACCGCGTGAGCCTGCGGGCTTGGAACAAGCGAAAAATGAGCAAGGCACAGCCCAAGACAGACAGGACGCAAACACCATTTGCGCTCCTTTATCCATACATGATGTCCTAGGGCCTGTCTGGCAAAAACGCTTTGATGCCGTCAGCGGCCAGCCAGATATGGAATACGCCATGGCCGATGCCGTGATCGTGAAAGTGCATCGTCACGGCCAAGGCGCAAGGGGGTTCAAAACCAAGCCATAGGCCACTCACGCAGAGGCGTGAGAGCCAAGATACGGGCCTTGTGCGATGCGCTAGGCAATCTGCTCAAGTTCGTTCTGGTCTCATTGAAAACTTCTTGGGCAAGCTCAAGGAGTTCAAACGCATTGCCATGCGCAGTAAATCTGATCAGCGCGCGGGCGGATCCGGGTTTGCGAGTTTGTTCGCAATCTGCCTGCGGGCGGGCTTTGGGCAGGTTTTCAGGGCCGGGCTGCGTTGGCTGGCTTCGTGCTGGCCGCGCCGCTTGTGCCGGTTTCGGGCACGTAGACCATGCTGCCGTCTTTCATGCGGTAGGCCACGCCGGCTTTGGTGCCCTGGCCTTCGCCGATGGCGCCGCTGGATTGGTAGTGCTCCAGTTTTTCGCCCTGCTTGATGATGATTTCCATGTTGGGCTGGCCTTCGTTTTTGATGATGGTGACGCTTTGCGAGGTGAAGGGGTTGATGGGGCTGCTGGCCACGGCCAGCAAAAGGGCGGCGATGATGACGAGAAAGACGTCGATGAGATTGACGACGGACAGCAGGGGGTCGTCGTCTTCGATGTCGTCCAGCAGGCTGGTTGGGCGGCTGGCGCTCATGGCTGCGCTCCTGCCGGTTCTTCAAGTTGCGGGGCCTGGCGCAGGCGTTCGATGGCGAGCAGGTCTTGCGCGTACCAGCGGCGGCGCACGTGGACGGTGGCGTAGGTGATGGCAGCGGCAATGAGGGCCAGGATGACGGCGGAAAAGGCAATGGTCAGGCCGCGCGACATTTCGGTGAGCTGGCCTTCAGCCAGGGCTTGCAGGGCAGGCCCCATGGGGATCATGGTGGCCACCAGGCCGAGCAGGGGGGCGACGCGGGCGGCGATGCGGGCGGCTTCCATGCGTTTGAGGGCCAGGGCTTGCAGCTCGCTTTGCGTGAGGGCAGGGTTCTGGCTCCAGGCTTGCAGCAGCTCGTGCCCGGCCGTGTCGCCACGGCGGGCGGCGCTGGCGCGCTGCACGGATTGCCAGATGAATGCGCCCAGGGCAAAGAAGGCGTAGGCAAAGAGCGCGCCCACGAGGATGAGCACGGGGGTGAGAAAGAGCTGGCTGACGCCGTACATGGCGGTTTCGATGGGGTTCACGGCTGGGTTACTCCTTTGGGTGGATGGAAAAAGTGGCTCCCTGATGAATGGAATAGGTGGGATGCCCGGGTTCAGGCCGGGCGTTTGTTGCGCGCAGGGCAGGGCGGGGCAGGACGGGAGGTTAGCAGCGTGGTTTGCTTTCAAAAGAAGAGCTAATTTGAAGGGGTGAGAAACGGCTTTCGCGCAGTTTCCACTAGGACATCATGCTATGAAGAAATGAGCTAATCAAGGCCGCCCTTTCAGCTACTTCACCCACTGATTGAGCTGGATGATGGGCAGCATGACCGCCAGCACGATGAGCATGACCACCGCGCCCATGACGACGATGAGCAGCGGCTCCAGCACCGTCGCTGCCTGCATGGCGCGGCGCTGCACATCAGCGCCCAGCTGCCCGGCGGCGCGTTGCAGCATGGCGGGCAGCGCGCCCGTCTGCTCGCCCAGGCGCGCAAACATGGCCAGCAGGCCCGGAAAGCGCTTTTTCTGCGCCAGGGCGCTGGCCAGCGGCGCGCCTTCGCGCACCATCACCAGCGCGTCTTCGGCATCGGCCCGCATGGCCTGGTTGCCCAGGGTTTCAGTGGCGGCCTGCAAGGCGCGCAAGATGGGCACGCCGGCTGCGGCCAGCATGGCCAGCGTGCTGGCAAAGCGCGCGGCGTTGTAGCCGCGCGAAAGGCGCCCCAGCAGCGGCAGGCGCAGCCAGGCGGCATCAAAACTTTGGCGCAAAGCGGCATTGCGCAACGCCAGCCGCAAGCTGGCCGCGCCCAGCGCCAGCGCCGCCAGCAGCCACCAGCCCCAGGCACGCACGAAATCGCTGATGCCCAGCATCGCCACCGTCAGCCAGGGCAGCGCCCGTTTGGCGCCCGCGAAAACGGCGGCCACCTGCGGCACCACGTAGCTGACCAGAAAAATGACGATGACGATGGCCACCAGCGTGACGATGGCCGGATACAGCGCCGCGCCCAGGAGCTTGGCTTTCAGCGCCTGGCGCTCCTCCAGATCGTCGGCCAGCCGCTCCAGCACCTGCTCCAGATGGCCGCCCTGCTCGCCAGCGGCAATGACGGCGGTGTAGATGCCCGAAAAATCGCGCGGGTGCTGCGACATGGCGCGCGCCAGCGGCGCGCCCGCATTGACCTCCGAGCGCAGCGCGGCGATGCAGTGGCGCTGCGCCTCGTCTTCCGCCTCGTCAGCCAGCGCGGACAGCGCGCGCTCCAGCGGCAAACCGGCGGCCACCAGGCCCGCAAGCTGGCGCGTCCACACGGCAAGCTGGGCGCTGTCAAACGCGCGGCGGCGGCTTGCGCCGCCCAGGGCGCGCTGGGCATCGCCCGCCGAAATGACCTGCACATCCAGCGGCGCAAGGCCCTGCGCGCGCAACTGGGCGCGCGCGGCGCGGGCGGTATCGGCATCCAGCACGCCCTTGCGGGTCTTGCCGTCGGGCTGCAAGGCTTCAAACGAATAGGCGGGCATGACAAAAGGCTTGAAAAAACAGAATGTGAAAAATGGCGGCGGCAACAGCCACTTTCGGGCGAGACCTTGCAGAGCGCCTCGAATAATGGCCTTCTGTCTGGCAAACCACCAGACAAAACGCCAGATTTTGAAACAGCTTTGCCCGCCAGCCGAACGCCGTGGGCCATCGCGCCAGCAGCGTGCGCCAGGCAGGGGCGTGGGCCATGCAAAGCCAACAGCCAGATGACGCGATACCGGCCGCCATACCCGGGAGTGGAAGCGCGAGTGAACTGCACGGCGCCAGGGCACGCGCAAAAGCCAGGCAATGTGCTGAAGGCCAAGGAGACAATCCATCGGGCAGAATGTTCGGACTCAATTTCCAAAATTGACTCTAATGCATACAACCCCGCTGCTTTCTTGGAAATCTATTTGGATCCTGCTGCAAAATGCGATTTTATTCATGGATCGTGTCATGCGGGGAACAAATATTATCCAAAGCTATTCTGGATGGATTGAATAACATGAAGCTACCAAGTCTTGCCGATATAAGCCCGACCCATCTTCTGAACCTGGATGAGCGGATAGCCTTTCAGCATTTTTTTGGCAAATCACTCAAGGAGGCTGTAGCCATGTTTGCCGAAAAGGAATATTATGCCGAAGACTTGGGGTGGATGGGCAAAAATGCGTTTGAATATTATGTGAAGGCTTATATTGAATATCTGGATCATTGTTCGGCAGATGAATTTGATATCATGGATCCAATGCTTGTCGTGATGCAAAGGGCCATGTGGGACGATTGTCATGAAAATGTCAAGCTGTTGATCAATAAAATATCCGAATTAAAGCGCATATCGCCATGCGGGGATGAAAATTATGAAAGGCGTTATGATGAGGCTGTTCAAAGTATCATGAAGAACCGGGATCAATAAACCAGAAAATGTTCCGTACGCCGATGGCAGGCAGCAGATTTATCCTAGGAACAGGAAAAAGCAACCAGAAAAACCGGCGTTTCCCATGCCGAAATCGAGAGGAGCCTGAAATGCAGAAGGTCTTACTATTATGTTTTACTGCCGTATTTCTGACGGGTTGCAGTGCTTTCAGCCACATGCTGGCAAAGCCAGTGGTCAGCGGAGGAAAGGGGATATGGAAATATGAAGGTACAACGATTTATGGCAGTGCCAGCAGTTTCCGCGTTCGAGATATCCAGGATGCAAGGTTCAGCGTTTCCAATTTTTTGGAAGGCAGATATAAAGTTGGTTATGAACTTGGGGAATGCCCGTGTCCGGATCTTGACACTTTGAAGATCGCAATCAAAAGAAAAGGCGAGTTGATGTTCTGTGTTGAAGGGGTTCCAGTGAAACAAGAATTTGGTGTTGGATTCGTGCCCGTGAATATCTTTGGCTACAATCCAAATATCGCGCACAATGAAAACATAAGATCATATCATTTTCACGGAATTGATTTTCGCGGCGGCTATCCTAAAGTTTATTTCAGGCCCGATGAAACATATGAATTTCATTATCTTTATAAGCCCAAAGAAGAGAACCCATGTCGTTGTGAGATAGCGCCAATCATGCTCCATGCGGACCATTTTGGAGGCGCTGTCGATGACGCGAAAAAAGATGATATCTACAAGAAAGGGGAGTGTTCTTTTGATTAATCAGTCAAGATAAAACAGCGCATGAAATATGCAGGATGCCATCCTGCGGAAATGGTAAATCCAAAACCAGAAATCAGACCTGGGATGCCGGGCAACCACCTCAGCTACCAGACAGGACAGGGCCAGATCAGCCACGGCAACTACCGCTGGATGCAGCCGCAGCAAATCCGTAAACCCGGCGCCACCAAGACACTAACCTGCGACGCGTTGCAAAGGTCTGCGCTCATCGAAGTCAGAAACAGCCAGGACCCAAACAAACTGCTGACCCAGCGCCGTTATCGCCGTGTAGCTGACTCGCGTTTTCACGCCCGGGTTACGCTCATAAGGCGTTGTGATTTCCCAGCCCGCTTTGGATTGACGCGATATTGCCCGCTTCGTCATGGCGCCAAAGAAAACCAGCCGCTGGAGTGCAAAGAGTACGAATACAGCGCTGCTGACAGCCCATCTTGATCCGCGCTCCAGAAAAAAGCCCGTCAGGCAAAGCAGGACGGGCTTGAAGACTTGAATTTGGTACCACCAGCAGGAATCGAACCTGCATCTAACGCTTAGGAGGCGTTCGTTCTATCCATTGAACTATGGCGGCTGAGCGGCAAAAGCGCGCGATTGTAGGGGCGTGGCCTTCTGCCGAAGGGATTTTTCGTTTATTTCCTGCCGCGCAGCAGCGCCTTGAGTGCGGTTTGCAGGCGGCGGGCGTCGGCTTCGGTCCAGGCGCTGGCGAAAACCTGGGCGGCGTCTTGCGTCCAGGTGTCGGCCGGGGCGGGGTCGTTGCGGCGCGTGAGCAGTTGCAGTTGCAGGGCGCGGCGGGCCGTGAGGTGCTCGGCGGGCGTGGGGGCTTCAGAGGCCATTTCCAGGCGCAGCAAGGCGGTGGCGGCTTCGCTGGCGGGGGCGCTGGCGGCGCTGCCGATGGCTTGCGCCCAGGCGTTGCGGGCCGCTGCGGTGAGGGCGCTGCCCAGTTCGCCGGCGGGGGGCAGGCGGGCGGCGTCGCGCTCTTGCCAGGCGGTCATGAGCTGGGTCAGGGCTTCGCCGTGGGCTTGCGCGGCCAGCTTCTTGAGGGCGCTTTGGGCGTGTTCGAGCGCTTCGCGCTGGGCGCGGAAGGCGGCGTCGCCCAGGCGGGCGCGTTCGGCTCGCGGCTCGCGGGTGTCGCGCAGCGGGCGGCGGCCATCACGACTGCCGGGGGCTTCGCGTCCGTCGCGCCGGTTTTCACGTCGGCTATCGCCAAGACGGCCACGTTCGCCGGGGCGGCCGGGTTTGGCCGCTTCGGTTTTTTTCATGCCGGGGCGGTCGTCGCCGCGCATGGCGATGAGGGGGCGGGCGGGTTTGGGCGCAGCGGGTTTTTCAGCTTGCGCCGCATCATCAGCAGGCGCAGCTTCGGCGGCCGGGGCTTCGGGGGCTGGCGCGGTATTGGCAGCTTCGGCGGGCGCGGCTTCGGCAGCTTGCGGTGCGGCTTCGGCAGTTTGCGGCGCGGCTTCAGCGGCCGGGGCGGCAGATTGGTTGCGCAAGGCGGCTTGCAACGCCGTCATGGCGGCACGGATTTGGGCGGCATCGCCAGCTGCGTTGGCCGCTTCCAGGGCCTGGGCGGCTTGCATGACGGCCTGGTCATGGGCGCTGCTGGCGGCTTGGGCTTTTTCGCGTTCGGCGCTCTTGCGGCCAAAGGCTTCGTCCAGCGGTTTGCGGAAGGCGTCCCACAGCTTTTGCTCGTGGCGGCGCTCCAGCGGCACGGCTTGCGCTTCGGCCTGCCAGCGCTGTTGCAGCGCTTTGACGGCATCCACGCGCAAGGTGGCGGCAGCGGCCAGCTCTCGCGCTTCTTCAATCAGCGCCTGGCGGCGTTCGGCGCTTTGCTTTTGCGCGGCTTGCAGCCCGGCGGAGGCGGCGGCCAGGGCGGCTTTCCACTGCGTTTGCAGTTCCGCAAAGGCTTTTTCGGAAAGGTGGCCCGCGTTGCGCCAACGGTCGGCGAACTGGTGGAGCTGGCGGTTGATGGCTTTCCAGTCAGACTGGGCCTGGCCTTGCAGGGCGGCGGCCCAGGTTTTGGCTTCTTCAATGAGGCTCAGGCGGGCGGCTTTGTGGGCGGCGCTTTCTTCGCGGGCTTTTTCCAGCCATTGCTCAACGAATTGGTGGGCCTGGTTGCAGGCGTGGTCAAAGCGCTTCCAGAGGGCGTGGTTGGGGGCGCTGCCCTGGTCGGCGGCTTTCCATTCCTCACGCAGCTTGCGCAGGGCTTCTTGCAGCTTGCGGCCCGTGAAGGCGGGGGTCAGGGTTTCTTCGGCGGCAGGCGCTTGCGGGGCCGCAGCGGCGGCCACGGGGGCGGCGCTGGCGGCGGCTTCGGCAGGCGGCGCGCTGCTGTCGCTGGCCTGGGGGGCTTCGGCAGGCGAAGCGGCTGGTGAAATGTCCGAAGGAATGTCCGCAGAAGGGGCGGTTTCCGGCGCTTTTTGCGCTTGGGCCGTGGCCTCAGCGGGTTTGGCCGGGCGGCGGATGAGCAGGGCTTCAGCCTTGGCTACGAGCTGCTCGCGGATTTGGTCGGCGCTCCAGCGCTGCCAGCCTTGCAGCTCTCCTGCAGAAACCAGGGCTGCGTGTACGCGCGCTTCCAGTTTTTCATCGTCTATCAGACGGCCATGTTTTTTGAGCGATTGGCGCAGCGCGGCGGCGGCGCTGTGGGTGTCTTTGCTGTTGCCGGCCTGCACGGCTTGCTCCAGCAGCATCACGCCCGCTTCAACGGCTTTTGTGGCGGCCTGGCGCTGGGCGGGGTCAATCTTGGCACGCGCAGCGGCTTTTTCGGCAGCGGCTTTTTCGCCTGCTTCGGTAGGCAGGCCACGGGCGGCGCGGATTTCATCGGCCCACACAGGCACGGGAGGCAGCGCGGCGGCGGTGTCTTGCGCGGCGGCGCGGGTCTGTTCCAGTGCAGCGCTGAAGGCGTCCCACACGGCGGCCAGTTGCGCTTGCGCGGCTTCAATTTGCGGGGGGTAGCGCAAATCCACGCTAGCCCAGTTGGTGTCGGCTTGCAAGGCGGCGGTTTGTTCGCGCCATTGGTCCACATCGGCTTGCAGGTTGGCGCGCGCGGCATCAGCGTCGGCCCAGGGCTTGGTGGAGAGCAATTCGATGCGTTGATGCAGCAACGCAGCCGCTTCGCGCTGCACCAGCGCGCGCTGTTGCAAATCTTCCAGCGCCTTGATGCGTTCGTCCAGCTGGCTGCGCAGGCCCAGCAGCGGCTCGCGTGACAGGGGCGCGCCCGCGCGGGCGGCGTCGCGCTTCCAGGCCAGGGCGTCAGCAATGTTCAGGCGCGCGGCTTGCAGCAGGGCTTCGGCTTTGGCGGCCCATTCGGCAGCCACGGCTTGCTGGCTGTGGGCGCGCTTGATTTCGTCCAGCCGCTCGCGCAGCGCCTTGGCCGCACCTTTGTCTTTGGCGGAAAGTTCCTTGTGCACTTGCTGCATTTGCTCCGCTGGCGGGTTAGTGGCCAGCCAGGCGCGGATGCGCGCGGCGCGCTCGCCCGATGTGGGTGCTGAAAATGCGCCGCCCGTGAGCGCATCCAGCGGGTGCGCCTCGGCTGCGGGCTTGGTAGCAGGGGTTTCGGGCTGGTCTTTGCTGTCGCGGGAGAAGGGGAACATGAACAAAAGGGCCGCTGCGGCCTGAAGAGGAGAACGAAAAACGGCGGCTATTGTCCCCGCTTTTGCCCGCTTTTCCGCGCGTGCCAGCGCCTTACCTTGCGGTCTTGATGACAAGGGCCGCGCCTGCGGGAAAGCGCAGAAAAGATTTAAAAACAGGAGCAAATTCAGGGAATGAAAAGAGGCTTTCGCGCAGTATCTATAAGGACATCATGCTATTAATCCAGGAGCTGATTTTGTGTCTGCGGCAATATGGCGCTTGCGCCCTTTGACTCTTTTGCCTGCGTCATATCCGCGCTGTCTCCTTTTGAGACGGTCTTGACCGATCGAGAGTCAATGATGGCCATGCAGGCGCAGGCAGGCCATCAGGCCGGGCGTTGCGCCGTCAGCAAAACCCAGCCGTCTTGCGTGTCGGCCACTTGCAGCGCCAGCCAGGGGGCGTAGGCGGTTTGCAGCTCTTGCGTCTGGCGCTCCAGCACGCCGGCCAGCACCAGGTGGCCGCCAGCGGCAACGTGGCCGCACAGCAGCGGAGCCAGCACTTTGAGCGGCGAAGCGAGGATGTTGGCCAGCACCACGTCATACAGCCCGCTGGCCGCTTCGGGCAGGCCGCTGCGCACGCGCGCGCCGTTGGCAGCGGCGTTGCCTTGCGTGGCGGCCACGGCGTCGGGGTCAATATCCACCGCGTCAATTTCGCCCGCGCCGTGCAGGGCTGCGCCAATGGCCAGAATGCCGCTGCCGCAGCCGTAATCGAGCACGCGCTGGCCCTGCATGCGCTGGCGGGCAATCCAGCGCAGGCACATCTGCGTGGTGGGATGCGTGCCGGTGCCAAAAGCCAGGCCCGGGTCCAGGCGCATGACTTGGCGCGCGCCATCGGGCACTTCGTGCCAGGTGGGCACGATCCAAAAACCGGGAGCCACTTCAACCGGCGCGAACTGCGATTGCGTCAGGCGCACCCAGTCTTGCTCGGCCACAGGGCCAAGAGAGGCCACGGCGCAGCCCGCGAAAAAGTCTTGCGGGGCCAGCAAACGGGCGGCTTCGCGGGCTTCGTTTTCATGCGCGAAAAGGGCCACAAGGCTGGAGCGCGCCCAGCCTTGTGCGGGCGCAGGCAGGCCCGGCTCGCCAAACAGGGCGCGCTCGGCGGATGTGTCGGCATCGGCGTCTTCCACCGAAACGCTCAGGGCTTGCAGGGCATCCAGCGCGTCGCACAGGGTTTCGACGCGGTCTTCAGGGGCGACAAGGCGCAGTTCAAACATGGGGCTTCCTTCAGTTGCGGCAGGCGGCTGCCGGATGAGGGGCGGATTGTCCGGCCTGCGGCGAGCCGGCAGGCGGCAATTGCTCGAGAGACTGTTCAATGTCCGCCCGCAGGCGCGAAAGCGCGGACTCGGGCGCTCTGCGGCCTTGCCAGTCTTGGCCGGGCTGGATGGCTACTGCGCCGGGCTTAGGGGCGGCCTGCATCCGCTGAATGACTTCAGAAACAGGAGCAAATTCAAGGGGCCCAAAAAACCGTCTTGCGCAATTTCTTCTAGGACATGCAGCTATAAATTCAGAAGCGAAATTGGGCCTTTGCCTAAGTTCCTTCTTCTCTCGCCGTTATGACTGTGCGGGCAGCCGGCCGTTTTGCTGTCAGACGAGGCCAAGGCCAGAAACGGATGGCCCACATGAGCCGTTTTGCGTTGCGCCTTCTGCCTTCTTTTTCGGAAGAAGAAATGCGGCGGTTGGGCGCGGGGTGTTTCAGATATGTTTCGGCTTCATGTCCGGGCCGTCAGCCGGCCTATTCAATCTTCGATGCCCCGCTGCGCCGGAATGCCGGCCCTGAAGGCGTGTTTGCGCATTTCCATCACCGTCACGGTGTCGGCCACGTCAATCAGCTCCTGCGGGCAGCGGCGGCCCGTCAGGCACACGTGCACGTGGCGCGGGCGTTCGGCCAGGGTTTGCAGCACGTCTTGCAAAGGCAGCCAGCCGTAGATGAGCGGGTAAGTGATTTCATCCAGCACCACCAGAAAATGCTCGCCATCCAGAATGGCCGCGCGCGCTTTTTGCCAGCCCTGGCGCGCCAGTTCGGCGGTTTTCTCAATATCCTTGCTCATCCATGAAAAGCCGTCGCCCAGCCCTTCGATGGGAATGCCCAGTTTTTCAAAAGCGCGATGCTCGCCAAAACGGGCACTGGGCACTTTCATGAATTGGAAGATGTGAATTTTTTTGCCGTGAACGTGCGTGCGCCCGAATGCCCGCAAGGCCAGGCCGAATGCGGCGGTGCTTTTGCCCTTGCCATTGCCGGTGTTGATGATGATCAGGCCGCGCCTTTCGCCTTCGGGGCGGGGGGTTGTGCGTTCGGCGGGTGGATTTTCGATTTGCATTTTTAGCGTTGAAACCTGGTTAAAAAAAAGAAAAAAGCTATTTTCAAAGCCCGTTTCAAAATCCGTTTTCACACGGCAATGGCCGCCCATTGGGGCCTGCCGTCAGCCGCTGGCGGCAAGGGGTGGATGGCGATGCGGTCATCGAACACCGCTTGCAGGGCGCGGCGCGTGGCATCTTCCTGCACGGGGCCGCAGTGAAAGACGCCGCCCGCCCGCATCAGCAGCAGGTCATCGGCCTGCAAGGCCATGCCCAGCTCGTGCAGCACGCTGATGACGGCGCCGCCTGCTGCCACGTGGCGGCGCATGAGCGCCATCCAGTCGGCCTGGTGGGGCGGGTCCAGATTGGCCAGCGGCTCGTCCAGCAGCAGCACGGGCGCTTGCGTGGCCAGGGCGCGGGCCAGCAGCACGCGCTGGCGTTCGCCGCCAGAGAGCTGGCCCAGCGGCCTGCCGCGCCAGGCCCACGCGCCGGTGTCGCGCAAGGCGGATTCGGCCGCTTCACGATCGGCGGCCGAGGGCGTGGCCAGCCAGCCTTGGTGCGGCAGGCGGCCCAGCATGGCCACATCCCACGCCGTCAGCTCGCCTGAAACGGCTTCGGCCTGCCCCAGCCAGGCCACGCGCCGCGCGCGCTGTGGCCCGGTCAGCGCCGCCAGCGGCTGCCCCAGCACGCGCGTCTGCCCTTCATGTGGCAGCAGCAGCCCGGCCAGGCATTGCAGCAAGGTGGATTTGCCCGCGCCGTTCGGCCCCGCCACGGCCAGCCAGCGTCCAAGCGGCACGCTCAGGCGCACGCCGCACAGCACGCTCTGACCGCCACGGCGCAGGGTGATGTTTTCAGCTTGCAGGGCAGGGGGGTTGGGTGGATGGGGGTTCGGATTCACGGCGAAACGGTTTCTGGGCAATGCATCTGGGGCATCAGAAAGAGGAGCGAATTCAAGTGGTTTAAAAACGCCTTTCGCGCACGTTCTACTAGGACGTATTGCTATGGATAATGGAGCGAAATCAATCCTTCCAAGCGGCTTCATTCCCTGCGCGCCTGCTGGCGCATCAGCCACAGCAGATAACCGCCGCCCAGCGTGGCTGTGAGCACGCCCACAGGCAGCTCCTGCGGCGTCAGCAGCCAGCGCGCGCCGATGTCAGCTGCCTGCAGCAGCGTGCCGCCCGCCAGCGCCGCCAGGGGCAGCAGCCAGGCATGGCGCACCGGAGCGAGCTGGCGCACCACGTGCGGCGCTGCCAGGCCGACAAAAGCAATCAGCCCCGTTTGCGCCACCGCCGCCCCCGTGGCCAGCGCCAGCACCGCCACCAGCGCGGCGCGGGCGGCAGGCAAGGGCAGGCCCAGGCTCCGCGCCGTGGCCTCGCCCAGCGAGAGGGCGTCCAGCACGCGGGCCAGCGCCCAGGCCGCCAGCAGGCAGGCCGCCAGCGCGGCGGCCATCAGCGCGCAGCCCGCCCAGCCCACGAAGGCGCTGCTGCCCAGCATGAAAAGCTGCATGGCCTGCAAGATGTCAGGCGCGGCCAGCGTGATCAGATCCTTGCATGCCCCCAGCGCATAGCCCGCCACCACGCCTGCCAGCAACAGGCGCGGCGTGTGCTGCGCCCCTTGCGCCAGTGCCAGCGCCAGCAGCACGCCGCCCAGCGCCCCCGCAAAAGCGGCCCCCGTCAGCCCCAGCCGCGCCAGCCAGCCAGCGGCAGCCAGCGGCAGGCCCATGACGGCCAGCGCCAGCGCCACGGCCAGCGTGGCCCCCGAGGCGCTGCCCAGCAAAAACGGATCTGCCAGCGCATTGCGAAACAGCCCCTGCGCCACCGCCCCGGCCAGCCCCAGCAGCGCCCCGGCCAGCCAAGCGCCCAGCGTGCGCGGCAGGCGCACATCCCACACAATCTGCCAGGCCGCTGCATCGCCCCACACCTGCCACAAACTGCGCCAGCCCGTGCTGCCCACGCCCAGCCCCAGGCAGGCCAAGGCGATGCCAGCCAACGACAAGGCGAAAACAAGACGGAAAACGGCAGGCATGAATCACGAACGGCCCAAATCGGCCGGATTTTCATGGATGAGAGTCAGACATGGGGTTTTAGACAAGCCGCAGGCCGCTGTGCCTTGCAGGCCTGCCGCTTTTGGCGCTGATTAGAAGCTGTGGGCGCTCTACGTGCTGGCGAAGACTCATTGAAGGTGCTCCTCGAGTTGCTGGAAAAAGCATGCATGTTCTTCGTTACCAGCAACCTCACCTTGCCTCTGATGGAACTGGGCAGCAAGCATCGTTCTTAGCGTCGCGCTTCACCCAAAAGCTTCCCATAATTTGCCTTATGTTAAGTTTAACAGTCTTCTCTCGAACAAAGAATGCGCAAGCTCGAACTGTTCTCAGTCGAACTGCTTTCGGCGGATAGCGTCGGGCTAGCTTTTTCTCATCCAAAAAATTAAGCCGTAGCGCGCGCTTGCTGATGCATCGCATGATCCATGACGACCAAAGCAAGCAATGCTTCCAGGATGGGCGTGGCGCGAATGCCAACGCAAGGGTCGTGGCGGCCTTTGGTGATGAGTTCGACCGCTTCGCCTGCCGTGTTGATGGAAGGACGGGGAATGAGGATGGAGCTGGTGGGCTTGATGGCGACGCTCACCTCCAGGTCTTGCCCCGTGCTGATGCCGCCCAGGATGCCGCCAGCGTGGTTGCTGGCAAAACGCGGGCGGCCCGCTTCGCCCGGGAACATGGCGTCGCCATGTTCGCTGCCTTTTTGGGTGACGCAGGCAAAGCCGTCGCCAATTTCCACGCCCTTGACAGCGTTCAGGCCCATCATGGCGTGGGCGATGTCGGCGTCCAGCCGGTCATACAAAGGCTCGCCCAGCCCGGCAGGCATGTTCCGGGCCGTCACGCGCAGGCGTGCGCCGCAGGAGTCACCGCTTTTGCGCAGCGCGCGCATGTAGTTTTCCAGCGCGGCGGTGTCGGCCACAGGGGCGAAAAACGGGTTTTGCGCCACGTAGTCCCAGCTTTCAAAGGCGATAGGCAGCTCGCCCAGCTGCGTCATACAGCCCTGAAATTGCGTGCCGTGGCGCTCGCGCAGCCATTTGCGCGCCACGGCGCCTGCGGCCACGGTGGGGGCCGTCAGGCGCGCGGATGAGCGGCCGCCGCCGCGCGGGTCGCGGATGCCGTATTTGCGGTAGTAGGCGTAATCGGCGTGGCCGGGGCGAAAGGCTTGCGCGATGTCTGAATAGTCTTTGCTGCGCTGGTCGGTGTTGCGAATCAGCAGGCAGATGGGCGTGCCGGTGGTTTGGCCCTGATACACGCCCGAGAGGATTTCCACCCGGTCGGCTTCCTGGCGCTGCGTGACAAAGGCGCTGCTGCCAGGGCGGCGGCGGTCCAGCTCAGGCTGGATGTCAGATTCGGCCAGCGCCATGCCGGGCGGGCAGCCGTCAATCACGCAGCCGATGGCCGGGCCGTGGGATTCTCCGAAGTTGGTCACGGCAAACAAAGTGCCCAGCGTGTTGCCTGCCATTTTTATGTCGCCCTGCCCTGTTCGCCGCCGTCGGTTTGCGGCCATTGCCGGATAAATGCCTTGAGCAGGCGGTTTTCAAAATCCTGGCTGCTCACCACGGCATGGGCCATGTCGTGAAAGCTGATGATGCCCATGAGCATTTTCTGATCCATCACGGGCATGTAGCGGGCATGGTGTTTGAGCATCATGCGGCTGACTTCTTCCATGTCGGTTTCGGGCGTGCAAGTCAGGGGGCTGTCATTCATCACGCTGCGCACGTAAATGCTGTCCAGCGGACGGTTTTGCGCCAGCGCCAGAATGACTTCGCGAAAAGTGAGCATGCCCGCCAGATCGCCATGCTCCACCACGACAAGCGAGCCGATATCTTTTTCGGCCATGACGGCAATGGCCGTCTTCAGGGTTTCGCCAGCCTGCACGGTAAATAGCGTGTTGCCTTTGATGCGCAGGATGTCGCTGACTTTCATGGCTGTCTCTTGAGTGTGGAGTGCAGGGAAAGGAAATGAATATAGCCCAGCCCCAAGCTGGCGCTTCTGGATGAAGCGTTGTCAATGAATAGACTTTGACTGATAACGCTTGTTATTCGCTGTGACAAAATAATGAGCTTCGCAGCTAGAAGGAGACTTGTTTCATGTCGCGCCATCCCTTGAGTTTCAGTGTTTTGGCCGCTGCCAGCCTGCTGGTTTGCGCCGGAGCCGCGCAGTCGCAGGATTTGCACGCGGGCCATGCCCATGCGCAGAAGCAGAAAAAGAACCAGGAGCAGGCCGTGCTGCCGCAAGTGACCGTGACGGCCACGCGCAGCGAAGAAGACGCCCGCACCGCGCCCGCTTCCGTCACGGTGTTTGACCGCCAGACGCTGCAGCAAAGCAGCCGCCCTGATGAAGACTTGCTCACCCTGATTGAAGACGCTCCAGGCCTGACGCTTTCGGCGCGCCAGGTGGGCGGGCGCAAAACCTTCACCCTGCGCGGCATGAACGATTCGCACACGCTGGTGCTCATGGATGGCCGCCGCATTGCCGCCTCG
The DNA here is from genome assembly GCF_029813755.1 of Ottowia cancrivicina. NCBI lineage: Bacteria > Pseudomonadati > Pseudomonadota > Betaproteobacteria > Burkholderiales > Comamonadaceae > Ottowia > Ottowia cancrivicina. The sequence goes on from NZ_JARVII010000010.1 coordinate 47,131, forward strand.
GACGACGTGGTGGGCCACTCTGATTACCAGTACGGCTGGGTTCCCGCCTCTGCCATCGAGCGGGTGGAAGTCATTCGCGGCCCGCTCTCGGCCCTGTATGGCTCCGAGGCGCTGGGCGGCGTGGTGAACATCATCACCCGCTGGCCCACCGACAAATGGGAAGGCTCGGTCAGCCTCTCCGGCCAGCGCGCCAGCAGCGCCAAATGGGGCGGCACGGGCGGCAAAACCGCTGTGTACGCGGGCGGCCCCGTGGCGCAAGGGCTGGCGCTGCGCGTCAATGCCGAGCGCAGCCATGTCAATCCCGTGGCCTTGCGCGAAAACCGGCGCTATAGCGAAATCGAAGGCCGCAGGAGCACTTCCGGCAGCTTCTCGGCGCGCTACGCGCTCAACGCCCGCCACACCTTCGAGGCAGGCATTCAGCACGGCAGCGAAGACCGCTTCTACGACGACGTGGCGCGCAGCGCCCGGGCCACGCCCTACCAAAACACCTACAAAGTCAATCGCGACCACGGCTACGGCCAGTGGAACGGCGTTTTCGGCAACGACGTCAAAGCGCAGCTGCGCGTCTACCGCAGCGCCATTGGCGTGAGCACGCACCGCACCAATGGCGTTGCGCCCACGCGCCCGCAAGACATGCGCGACGTGGTGGGCGATGGCTTCGTGCAGTGGCGCATGGGCGGCCACCGCCTCACCGCCGGCGGCGAATGGCGGCGCGAAAAACTCATCAACGCCGGGCTGACCGACGGCAAAGACAGCGCCACGCACAAGGCCTTGTTTGCGCAAGATGAATTCGCCTTTGCCAGCCACCTCATCGCCACGCTGGGCGTGCGGGTGGACCATCACCAGATCTTTGGCAACCACGTCAGCCCCCGCGCCTACCTGGTCTGGGAGCCGAGTGAAAACCTCGTCATCAAAGGCGGCGTGGGCGGCGCGTTCAAGGCGCCCACGCTCAAGCAGATATCGCCCAACTACGTGGGCGCCGAAGGCCCGCACACCTTCCTGGGCAACGCCCGCATCAAGCCCGAAAGCTCCACCTCGTTTGAAGTGGGGGCCGACTACACCACCGGGCCGCTTTCGCTGCGCGGCACGCTGTTTCACACCCGCGTCAAAGACCTGATCTATTTCCGCGAAGTCAGCCGCCAGCGCATGGGGCGGCTGGTGCGCGTCACCTACCAGTACGACAACGTAAACCGCGCCACCATGCGCGGCGCGGAGCTGGGCCTGAGCTGGGCCTTCGCCCCCGGCTTCAAGTGGAACAACGACCTCACCTTGCTGCGCACCAAAGACAGCAACTCCGGCGTGGAACTGACCGGCCGCCCGCGCCAGGTGCTGCACTCGCAACTGCAATGGCAAGGCGCCTGGGGCCTGAGCGCGCGCCTGGGGCTGGACTACACGGGCCGCCAGCGCATCAGCCAAAGCGGCGGCCGCCTGCCCGCCTACACCCTGTTCAACCTCAGCGTGGGCCAGCAAGTCAACAAGATGCTGAGCTGGCGCGTGGGAGTGGACAACATTGGCAACGTGCGCCTGGCCGACAAGTCCGAAGACTTCGGCTACGCCATTCGCGGCCGCACCTTGGCCGTGAACGTGCGGGCCGATTTCTGATGCGCTTGCGCAGCCCTTGCGAAAAGGCTTTTTTCGCTCCTTGTTTGATAGCATGAGGTCCGCAAAGAGATTGCGCAGGATGCCCTTTTGTGGGGTCTGTATTTGCTTCTGTTTTTGATGAGAAGCAGCCCCCTGCTCAAGCAGGGGCGCGCGGCCCGGAAGGCCCATGAATGAAATACGGCGCCGGAAATGCCGCCGCACATTGGCGAAATGGAAGCGCCGAATCTTCAGCCATGTCATTTGTCCGTTTTCACCTGGCCCGCTCATCCGGAAATATTCGTTCATGCGCATGGCCGGATTCATTCCGGATGGCAGTGATGAATATGCTTTTTCCTGAATCAGCGCCCTGCCCCGCTGCTTTTCCGGTTTGCCGGCCTGGCATTCCAGCCCGTTCCGTGCGCCCTGCCCTGCGGGCCGCTTTCGCGCAAGGGCCATCCCGCACCCGTCATGGGTTTCAAAAAAGATAGCTGCCCGCGCTGATTCCATCAGGACTTGCGGCCGATTGGATGCCCAAAACCCGCCACCCGGTCCGCTGCCCGCAACCGCCTCTTTTCCAACCGCCCAGCCAGATACGCCATGTCCCGTCTCGCCCTTGGTCTTTTGCGCCGTTTTCTTCTTTTCTGGCTGGCCGCCTGCTGGCTGGCCTGGCCTGCCCAGGCCCAGCCGCCAGCAGGCGGCGCGCCGCACAAACTGCTGTTCATCGCCACGTCCAACGTGCCCAAGGGCAAATTTCACGAACTGGCCCAAATGGCCGCGCCCTACGGCCTGGCCGTGGATTCATACATCGTGCCGTTGGGCGCGGGCGCGGGCGCGGGCGCGGGCGCGGGCGCGCTGGAGCCGCAGCGGCTCAAGGGCCATGAAGCCGTTTTGCTGGATTTGCCCATGCGCCCGCAAACCATGGCGGCCATGGGCGACATCGTGAAAAACATTGAAGCGCCTTATTTCGCCTGGCTGCATGAATCGGAAACGCCGCTGGCCGGCGGTTTTGACGAAAAGCAGCTTAAAAACCTGATTGCCTATTATGAAAATGGCGGCGAGCGCAACATGAAAAACTTTCTCGCGCTGCTTTCAGCCATTGTTCACAAAAAGCCCGCCCCGGCTGATTTGCCCGCGCCCGTGGTCTTTCCAAAATCCGCCGTATATCACCCCAAAGCGCCCGATCTGGTTTTTGCCAGCGTGCCCGAATTTCTGAAATTCAAGGGATTGAGCCAAGCGCAGATTCAGGGCCAGGCCGAGCGGCCGCCCATCATCGCCTTGTCCATCCATCAGGAATACATCTCGGGCATGCAAACGGGCTTTATTGACGACCTGGTGCAGCGCATCGAAAAAACAGGCGCCATTGCCATGCCCATTTATGACCGCATGCTGCCCGCTGGCGACATCGGCAAGCTGCTGCGTCCTTTTGCCGCAGTGAATGCCAGCGAGCAGCCCGATGCCGCCCCGCTGGCCGACGCCATCGTCAGCTTTCAAATCACGCTCAACGCCGAAGGCCGCCGGAAAGAATTTGAAGAATTGGGCCTGCCCGTCATCCAGGCCACCACCTACCGCACGGGCGACGAAGCCGCCTGGGCCGCCGACGAACACGGCCTGCCCATGGCAAGCATTCCCTTTTACATGACGCAGCCTGAAATGGCGGGCGTGGCCGACATCCAGATTGCCTCTGCCGTGCGCCAGGGCGGCGATGAGGCCATCGCCGCCATTCCTGCACAAATGCAGTCCATGGCCGGCAAGGCGCTGAACCTGGCCGCCCTGCGCCGCAAGCCCAACGCGCAAAAAGAGCTGGCGCTCATCTTCTGGAACCACCCCGGCGGCGAAAAAAACGTGGCCGCTTCATTCATGAACGTGCCGCGCAGCCTCATCAGCGTGATGAAAGCCCTGCACGCGGCAGGCTATGACGTGCCCGAGCCGCCCGAAGAAGAAAAACTCATTGCCGACGTGCAGCGCCTGCTGGCCCCCGGCTACCGCGACGGCGAGCTGCCCGGCCTGCTCAAAGACGGCCTGGCCGCCTTGCTGCCCGTGGCGCAATACCGCCAGTGGCTGCAAAGCCTGCCTGCGGCCACGCAAGCGGCCATGCGCAAGCGCTGGGGCGAGCCGGAACGCTCGGCCTACGTCATCCAGCAAGGCGGCAAAAGCTACTTCGTCATTCCCCGCCTGCAAATGGGCCGCCTGGCCCTGCTGCCCCTCATGGGCCGCAGCGACAAAGGCGTGGACAAAAACGCAGGCGAAGGCAGCCTGAGCGAAGCCGCCCTCTACCACTCCACCAAGGCCGACGCGCTGCCTCCCCACTCGTATCTGGCCGCCTACCTCTGGGTGCGCCAGGGCGCGATGGATGAAAAAGCCCTGCAAGCGGCCAAAAAACACCCGCTGCCGCCCGCTGCCTCGCCCGCGCGCGACGCGCTCATTCACTTCGGCACCCACGGCACGCAAGAGTGGCTGCCGGGCAAGGAGCGGGGCCTGTCCCTGTTCGACCCGCCCATGCTCGCCGTGGGCGACGTGCCCGTGGTCTATCCCTACATCATCGACAACGTGGGCGAAGCCACCCAGGCCAAGCGCCGGGGGCGCGCCGTCACCATCAGCCACCAGACCGCCGCCCTGCGCCCGGCGGGCCTGCACGACAAGCTGGAAGAAATCCACGAGCTGCTGCACAAATGGCTGGCGCAAGACGAAGGCGCCGTCAAGGCGCAATACGCCGCCGACATTTTGAAAATGGCCGAAAAAGAGCGCCTCATGGCCGACATGGCCTGGGCGCCCGAAAAAGCCAGGGCCGAATTCCCCGCCTTTGTGGACGCGCTGCACGTGCACCTGCACGAGCTGGCGCAAACCATCCAGCCCATCGGTCTGCACACCTTTGGCGAAGCCGCCACGCCCGGGCACCGCATCGCCACCGCCATGATGATGCTGGGCCAGCCGTACCAGGAAGCCGCCGCCCGCCAGGCCGGCGTGCCTGAAAGCGAGCTGGACGAAGCCCTGGTCATCAACTACGAAGCGCTGGACCAAAACCCCGGCTACCGCCTGCTGGCCGACTCCCTTGACGGCAAAACCCCCGCCAATCTGCCCGAAGAGCTGCAAAAGCAGCTGGAGCAAGGCAAAGCGTGGTGGCAGGCGCTGGACGCCAGCAGCGAAAACGAAGGCCTGCTGCAAGCCCTGGCGGGCCGCTACGTGCCCACCAGCACCGGGGGCGACCCCGTGCGCAACCCCGACACCTTGCGCACGGGCCGCAACCTCTACGGCTTTGACCCCAGCCGCGTGCCGCCCAAACAGGCATGGGAAGCGGGCAAAAAAGCGGGCGACGCCCTCATTGAAGCCCACCGCCAGCAAAACGGCGGCAAATACCCCGCCAAGATCGCCTTTTCCCTGTGGTCTGCCGAAACCATGCGCCACCAGGGCCTGCTCGAAGCGCAGGCGCTGTGGCTCATGGGCGTGGAGCCGGTGTGGAACGCGGGCGGGCGCGTGGAAGGCGTGCGCCTCATCCCCCGCCAGGAGCTGGGCCGCCCACGCGTGGACGTGGTCATCTCCGCCACCGGCCTGTACCGCGACCACTTCCCCAACATCATGGAAAAGCTCGCCCAGGCCGCCAAGCTCGCCTCCGAGGCCGAAGGCGAAAGCGAAGCCGACAACCCCATTGCCGCCAACACCCGCCGCATTGCCAGCAAGCTGCGCGCAGGCGGCATGAGCGAAGCCGACGCGCTGGACGCCGCGCAAACGCGCATCTTCTCCTCCGCCTCGGGCCGCTACGGCACCGGCATCAACCACGCCGCCATGGACACCGACCAGTGGCAAGGCAAGGCCGAGGGCGACCGCAAGCTCGCCCGCCTTTACCTCTCGCGCATGCAATACGCCTACGGCCCCAACGCCGCCAAATGGGGCAGCACCCTGGCAGGCGATGGCGAAGATGAAGGCGGCGGCAAAGCCAGTGGAAAAGAAAGCGGCAAAGCCAGCGCCCAAGACGCCCCCAACCTCTACGCCGAACAATTGCGCGGCACCGAAGGCGCCGTGCTCTCGCGCACCTCCAACGTCTACGGCATGCTCACCACCGACGACCCCTTCCAGTTCCTCGGCGGCATTGGCCTGGCCGTGCGCCACCTCGACGGCAAAGCGCCGCAGCTGTACATCAGCAACCTGCGCAAAGCGGGCGGCGAACGGCTCGAAACCGCCGCCCAGTTCCTGGCCAAAGAACTGTCCACCCGCCAGTTCCATCCCGGCTACATCAAGGGCCTGATGGCCGAAGGCTATGCCGGCACGCTCGAAGTGCTCGACGCCACCAACAACTTCTGGGGCTGGACCGCCGTCTCCCGCGAAATCGTGCGCGACGACCAGTGGCAGGAAATGATGGATGTCTACGTGCGCGACAAACACCAGCTGGGCCTGAACCAGTGGTTTGAAAAGCACAACCCCCACGCCCAGGCCCAAACCATCGAGCGCATGGTCGAAGCCATCCGCCAGGGCTACTGGCGCACCGACGAGCAAACGCTGGCCGATCTGAAGGCCCGCTACGTCGAACTCGCGCGCAAATACGACGTGCGCAGCGAAAACGCCCCGTTCACCGCCTTCGTCAATGACCCCGCCAGCACAGCCCCGGCCCCCGGCTTTGGCCTGGAAGCGCCCGCTGCGGCCGCCCCGGCCGCCTCGGCCGATCCGCCCGCCCAGCCGCAAGCTGAACAACCGCCCGAAACACCGCCCGAACAAGCCGCCGACACCCCGCCCGCCGAAACCGTGCGCGGCATGCAGCTCGAACGCCAGCAGCCGCCCCCCCCGCCTGATGGCAGCGACGAAACCGACTGGCAGCGCCTGATCGCCATCTGCGCCCTGCTCGCCCTCATGGCCGCCGGCGCAGCCAGCCAGGCGCGCGCCGGACGCAAGTGCAGGTAGGCAAGCAAAAGCGCGCCCCAACGCGCCCCCAAAAGGGCGCGGGCGGCATCCATCACAAAGCCAATGCCTGCTCTATGACGGCCCTAGAAACTGCCCCGCTCCAGCGCCCGCAACCGTTGCACAGTTCTGAAAGCCTCTTTTGTTGCTCATCAATCCATAGCATGACGTCCTAGTGGAATCTGCGGTGAGCGGCATTTGAACCCCATCAAATTTGCTCCTGTTTCTGATGCCATCTTGGCAGAAAGCCGGGAAAAGCGCTGAAGCGGGCCTCAGCGGCTCGCCGCAGGCCCAGCGCCACAAATGAAAGCGCTGCAGATGGAAGTGCCGCAGATTTGCCACGCCGGCCTGCGCGAATCAGCGGGCGGGAGCTTTGCGCCCGTCTTAAGTCCGTCACAATCGGCCTTTCGTATTTACGGCCTGTTTCATGAATCCTCGCCTTGCCCGTTTGCAGCCCTATCCCTTCGAGCGGCTGCGCCAGTTGTTTGCCGGTGTGCAGCCGCCTGCGGCGCTGCGCCACATCAACCTGGGTATTGGCGAGCCGCGCCACGCCGCGCCGCCGCTGATCAGGCAGGCGCTGGATGAAGCGCTGGCCGATGGTCTGGCGGGCTACCCTGCCACGGCGGGGCTGCCGCTGTTGCGCGAAGCCTGCGCGGCCTGGCTGCGGCGGCGCTACGGCGTGCAGGCGGATGCGGCCACGCAAGTGCTGCCCACGCTGGGTTCGCGCGAGGCGCTGTTTGCGCTGGCGCAGACGGTGATTGACCCCACGCGGGCGCGGCCCACGGTGGTTTGCCCCAATCCCTTCTATCAAATCTACGAAGGCGCGGCCTTGCTGGCTGGCGCCGAGCCGCATTACGTGCCCAGCGACGCGGCGCGCAATTTCGCGCCGCGCTGGGACCAGGTGCCTGAGGCCGTGTGGCAGCGCACGCAGCTGGCCTACGTGTGCTCGCCCGGCAATCCCACGGGCGCGGTGATGCCGCTGGACGAATGGCGCATGCTGTTTGAGCTGAGCGAGCGGCACGGCTTCGTCATTGCCTCTGACGAGTGCTACAGCGAGATTTACTTTGACGACGACGCCCCGCCGCTGGGCGGCTTGCAGGCGGCCATGCAGCTGGGGCGCGATTGGCGCAATCTCGTCATGCTCACCAGCCTGTCCAAGCGCAGCAGCGTGCCGGGGCTGCGTTCGGGCTTCGTGGCGGGCGATGCGCAGCTGCTCAAATCGTTTTTGCTCTACCGCACCTACCACGGCAGCGCGATGGGCGGCGCAGTGCAGGCGGCCAGCGCCGCTGCCTGGGGCGACGAAGCGCACGTGCGTGAAAACCGGCGGCTGTACCGCGACAAGTTCGCGCAGGTCATGCCCATCTTGCAGCCGGTGATGGATGTGCGCCTGCCCGATGCGTCGTTTTACCTGTGGGCCGGGGTGCCGCCCGCCTTTGGCGGCGATGACGCGGCCTTTGCCCGCGCGCTGTATGCCGCGTGCCATGTGACGGTGCTGCCAGGCAGCTTTCTGGCGCGCGAGGCGGCGGGCTTCAACCCGGGCGCGGGCCGCGTGCGCCTGGCGCTGGTGGCGCCGGTGGATGAATGCGTGCAAGCGGCGCGGCGCATCGCGGCGTTCATCAGCGGCAACCCTGATTGAACGCTGGTTTTACCGATTTCAAACCCTGAGGAAATGAGTGATGAGTGACGGTTCAGAAAAAATCTGGTGGTACGCCGTTGGGCAAGAGAAATTCGGCCCGTGCACGGGCGGCGAACTGGCGCGGCTGGCGCGCAAGGGCACTGTCATGCCTGACACGCTCGTCTGGCGCGAAGGCATGACCGAGTGGGTGCGCGCCAGCAAGCTCACCAAACTGTGGGAGCGGGCGACCCAGCCCCCGGCTCCGCATGCCAGCGAGCAGCTGCCGCCCCCGCCGCCAGCCGCGCCCGGCCGCGCCGTGGCCGCCGTGCCAGAGCTGGAAGTGGCGCACCGCGCTCAAGGGCCGTCTTCCGTGCCGCCTGGCGGCCATGCGCATGAATGGTCCGCTGGCGGCGCAGCAGCGGCCAGCAGATCAAGCCGCGCAGGCCGCCGTTCCAGCAGCGATGACGGCAGCGCCGGCTTTTTGTGGGCCATTCAGCAGTGCTTCCGGAAATATTTCGACTTTTCCGGGCGCGCGCGGCGGGCGGAATACTGGTATTTCATGCTGTTTCAGTTTTTGCTGAACATGGCGCTTTTGGTTTTGACTTTTGTGTCCCAAAGCCTTGCCGATAACCTGTCGCTCGTTCTCAGCCTGGCCTTTCTGATCCCCAACTTTGCCGTGGGCGCCCGCCGCCTGCACGACGTGGGCCGCAGCGGCTGGTGGCAGCTGCTCTACATCACGATCATCGGCGCATTGGTCTTGCTGTTCTGGCTCGTGCAGCCCAGCGAAGAAGGCCGCAACGATTACGGCCAAGACCCAACGTGGTGATGGCGCGCCTTGCTTGATCTCCCTGATTCACTCACTCAACCCGAAAGAAACCCATGACCCAGCTATTGCAGCAAACCATTGATGCCGCGTGGGAAAACCGCGCGCAAATTTCCCCCGCGCAAGCCCCGGCTGACGTGCGCGAGGCCGTGCGGCACGTGCTGGCCGAGCTGGACGCGGGGCGCCTGCGCGTGGCCACGCGCGAAGGCGTGGGGCGGTGGACGGTGCATCAGTGGATCAAAAAAGCCGTGCTGCTTTCCTTTCGCCTGACTGACAACGCGCCCGTGCGGGCGGGCGAATTGGCCTTTTTTGACAAGGTGCCCACCAAATTCGGCGGCATGGACGACGCTGCGCTGGCTGCCAGCGGCGTGCGCGTGGCGCCGCCCGCCGTGGCGCGACGCGGCAGCTTCATCGGCAAGGGCGTGGTGCTCATGCCCTCTTACGTGAACATTGGCGCCTACGTGGACGAAGGCGCGATGGTGGACACCTGGGCCACCGTGGGCAGCTGCGCGCAAGTGGGCAAAAACGTGCATTTGTCAGGCGGCGTGGGGCTGGGCGGCGTGCTGGAGCCTTTGCAGGCCAACCCCACCATCATTGAAGACAACTGCTTCATCGGCGCGCGCTCCGAAGTGGTGGAAGGCGTGATCGTGGAAGAACACTCGGTGCTCGGCATGGGCGTGTATCTGGGCCAGAGCACGCCCATCTTCAACCGCGAAACCGGCGAAATCAGCTATGGCCGCGTGCCCTCAGGCAGCGTGGTGGTCAGCGGCAGCCTGCCCCGGCAGACCGCCAGCGGCCAGCCCTACAGCCTGTATGCCGCCGTCATCGTCAAGCGCGTGGACGCGCAAACGCGCGCCAAAACCAGCATCAACGACCTGTTGCGCCCCTGAAGGCCAAAGGGGATGGGTTGCGGAGATGATCTAGCTCCTCGATTCATAGCATTAGGTCCTAGTGAAACGTGCGCAAACGCCATTTTTAGCGCTCTGAATCTGCTCCTCTTTTCAATGCAAAACCGCTCCGCAGCACCCGGCCCGCACTGCACATATCTCTCAAGGGAAAGGAAAACACACCATGTCCAACGCACCCGCTTCCATGATGGAGCGCATCCTGCACCTGATGGCGGAAAAAAAGGCGTCTGACGTCTACCTCTCGCCGCGCGCGCCCGCCACCATCAAGATCAACGGCGAATACCTGCCCATCAACTCGCAGCCGCTGCCCGTGGACGGGCCGATGAACCTGCTGCTGGACATCGTGCCGCCCAACCGCATTGAAGAGCTGAAGGAAACCGGCGAACTCAACACCGCCATTCCGCTGCACGGCGTGGGCAACTTCCGCCTCTCGGCCATGCGCCAGCGCGGCATGTACTCAGCCGTCATCCGCTTCATCAGCCCCGACATCCCGCCGCTGCACACGCTCAACCTGCCCGACGTGCTGCGCACCCTCGTGCTCGAAAAGCGCGGCCTCATCCTCATGGTGGGCGCCACCGGCGCGGGCAAATCCACCACGCTGGCGGCCATGCTGGATCACCGCAACGAGAACATGACCGGCCACATCCTCACCATTGAAGACCCGCTGGAATACATGTTCACCAACAAAAAATCCATCGTGAACCAGCGCGAAGTGGGCAGCGACACCGCCAGCTTGCAAATCGGCCTGAAAAACGCCCTGCGCCAGGCGCCTGACGTCATCATGATTGGCGAAATCCGCGACCGCGAAACCATGAGCGCCTCCATCGCCTACGCCCAATCCGGCCACCTGTGCCTGGCCACGCTGCACGCCAACAACAGCTACCACGCGCTCAACCGCATCCTCTCCTTCTACCCCGTGGAAGTGCGGCCCACGCTGCTGGGCGATCTGGCCTCGGCGCTCAAATCCATCGTCTCGCAGCGCCTCATCCGCACCGTGGACGGCCTGCGCACCCCGGCGGTGGAAGTCATGCTCAACACCAAACTCGTGGCCGACCTCATTGAAAAAGGCGACTTCACCGGCGTGAAAGAAGCCATGGAAAACTCCATGGCCGAAGGCTCGCAGACCTTTGAAGCCGACCTGGCGCGCCTGATCAACGAAGGCCGCATCGACCGCAAAGAAGGCCTGGCCTACGCCGACTCGCCCACCAACCTGCTCTGGCGCCTGCAAAACGACACCAGCCGCCACATCGCCGCCCAGCAGGCGCACATACATGAAGACGCGATTGCCGACGAGCCTTCGTTCACCGACATCACGCTGGACGTGCACAACAGCGCCTTCCGCACCACGGGCTTTGGCTCATCAGGCTTTGACCGCACCACAGGCTTTGGCTCCTCGCACCTCGGCCCGCTGGACGACCCCAAACTCGGCAAGCAATCCTGAAGGCCCGCCTGCGGCCTTCAAATGAGAAAGGAAAAAAAAGAGATCGGATTTGCTCTTATATCCGTAGCGTTATGTCTTACTGGAATGAGCGCTGAGCAGTATTTTTGCCCCTCAAATTTGCTCCTTTTTTAAATGCAACCAGGCTAACCTGAGCAACCTGAAGCCTTTCCGCACCCGCCCTGGCACGGCGGCGTGGGCGCGGCGCACGTTACATTTATGCCCGGCTGCCGTCAGAGGGCCTGGCGGCGTAGCCGCTTCTTCCTTTTTTCAAGGACGCACATCATGAACAAAACCACCGCTTTCACCCGCCTTGCCGCCGCTGCCATGCTGGCCGCCGGCGCGGCCGCCTTCACCACGGGCTGCACCACGACCGGTCTTTACGACAACGCCAACCAGAAAGTGCAGCAGGAGTCGCTCCAGGCGCAGGTCAATGAAGCCTTGTCGCGCCTGTATCGCGCCGCGCCAGGCTCCGAGGCGCTGGTGGCCCGTTCGGCGGGCGCGCTGGTGTTTCCGCAAGTGGTGGGCGGCAGCCTGATCGTGGGCGTGGAGCATGGCCGTGGCCTGCTATACGTGGCCGGCAACACGCAGCCGCAGGAATACACCATCAATGCCGGATCGCTGGGTTTTCAGGCGGGCGGACAGGCCAAGTCGGTCATCTACGTTTTCAACTCGCCCGAGGCGCTGGAAATGTTCCGCCGCAGCAATGGCTGGACCATCGGCATTGACGCCACGGCCGCCATCGGCCATCTGGGCGCCAATGGCATGGTGGACAGCCGCACCAGCGAGCAGCCTGTGACCAGCTTCGTGCTCACCAATGTGGGGCTTGAAGCGGGGGTATCCGTGCAGGGCGCGAAAGTCTCGCGCGCACGCTGAACGCTGAAACATTCTCTGCCTGAAGCGCGAAAAGCTGGCGGCCGCAACGCAAGCGGCTGCCAGCTTTTTTGTTGGCCGCGCCAGGCGTTTTTTTCTTTGGCCAACGCCGGTTCGCCAGACGGCCTGGGCGCCGCGCCGTCACTGCTGGCGGCCCGCCGCGTCAAAAGCCCAGAATTTGTCGCGCTCCGGCGGGCGGGCGATCAGGCGCAGGTCTTCGCCTATGCGGTCAATGGCGTGAAAGCGCAGGGGCACGCCCGCTGCCAGCGAGTCCAGCGGGCCGATATCCGCCAGCCCCCGGCCGGGGCCAAGCAGCAGCGGGGCCAGGTACAGCAGGCATTCGTCAGCCAGGCCCGCTTGCAGCAGCGCGCCCGCAAGACGCTGGCCGGCTTCCACGTGCAGCTCGTTCACTTCGAGCGCGGCCAGCGTGTGCAGCAAGGCGGGCAGGTGCAGGCGGCCCTGCGGCGTGGCGGGAATGACGTGCAGGCGCGCGCCTTGGGCCAGGTAGGGGGCGTGCCGCTCGGCGCTGTCCACGGTGGTGCAAATGTGGATGCAACGGCCCGGCGTTTGCCACAGACGGGCGGCCAGCGGCGTGCGCAATTGGCTATCGGCAATGAACAGGGCGGGCTGGCGGGCGGCGCTGGCGTGGCGCACATTCAGCAGCGGGTCATCTTGCAGCACGGTGCCGATGCCGGTGAGGATGGCGCTGGCGCGGGCGCGCCAGGCATGGCCGTTGGCGCGGGCGGCTTCGCCCGTAATCCACTGGCTTTGGCCGTTGGACAAGGCCGTGGCGCCATCCAGCGAGGCGGCCAGTTTCAGCCGTACCCAGGGCAGGCCGCGCACCATGCGGCTGAAAAAGCCGATGTTGTCTTCAAAAGCCTGCCGTGCGCCCGGGCCGGTTTGCACCTGCACGCCAGCGGCGCGCAAGCGCGCAAAGCCCTGTCCGGCCACGCGGGGGTTGGGGTCAGGCAGGGCGGCGACCACGCGGGCCACGCCAGCGGCGATCAGGGCATCAGCGCAGGGGCCGGTGCGGCCCTGGTGCGAGCAAGGCTCCAGCGTCACATAGGCCGTGGCGCCTTGCGTGCTTTGGCCAGCGGCTTGCGCGGCGCGCAGCGCCATGATTTCTGCGTGGGAGCCGCCTGCGCGCTGGGTGCAGCCTTCGCCGATGACGCGGCCATCGGCGGCCGCCAGCACGCAGCCAATGCGGGGATTGGGGTCGGCGTCATTGGGAGCCTGCCGGCCCAGAGCCAGGGCGCGATTCATGTAGGGCATGGAGTCAAGCTTTCCGGATGCCTGCGCCAGCTCCGGCGGAGCCTGCCCGGAGGGACTCGAACCCCCGACCTGCTGCTTAGAAGGCAGCTGCTCTATCCAGTTGAGCTACGGGCAGACGAAAAAAACGGGCCAGCAAAAAGATGAAAACCCGGCCAGCCGGGCCTTTCGCCAGGGCGGAAACCGCCAGGCTGTTTTGCTGCCGAACGACAAGAGCCAGCGGCAAATGCCAAGGCCATGACGAAACGGCGCGAAGCGCGCGATTATGCAGTGCAGGCGGCTATGCCCGAAGAAGGCACGGCGCGCGGCCCTCATGCTTTCTGCACCCCTCACGCCCACGGCGAGCCGCACGAACTGCGCACCGCGACGGGCCTTTGCCAGTTCACCGGCTTGCTCACCGGCTTGCGGGCTTGCGATAGGGCAAAGAACAGATCCGGGCCTTCGCATGAGATGGGCAAGGGCAAGCTGCATTATTTTCGCTATGTAATCCATAGCACGATGTCCTAGTGGAAAGAGCGCAGACGCCATTTTTCACCCCATCAAATCCGCTCCTGTTTTTCATGCCTTCTGGCAACGCAAACGCCGGCGCCAGAATGAAAAAAACCGCCAGCGCGGCTGTGCCGGACGCTGGCGGTTATTGGGATGGTCGGAACGGCGGGATTCGAACTCGCGACCCTCTGCTCCCAAAGCAGATGCGCTACCAGACTGCGCTACGTTCCGTGAAAGCGGGCAATTCTAGCCTTGTTTTTCAAATGCCTTCAGGCCCTTTTGCACGGCGGGGCGCTGGCTGATGCGGTCGAACCAGGCTTTGAGCGCCGGGTAATCGGCCCAGTCGATGCCGTGCCGCTCGTGGTGGATGAGCCAGGGGTAGATGGCGATGTCGGCGATGGAGTAGTCGCCGCCGGCGATGAAGGCGCCCGTGCGCTCGATCTGCCCGTTCATCACGCCGTAGAGGCGCTTGGCCTCGGCGGTGTAGCGCTCAATGCCGTAGGGCACTTTTTCAGTGGCGAAGAAGCGAAAGTGCCCGGCCTGCCCCAGCATGGGGCCGACGCCGCCCATCTGGAACATGAGCCATTGCAGCACGGTGTAGCGTGCGGCGCCCGCAGCGGGCAGCAGGCGGCCCGTTTTGTCGGCCAGGTAAATGAGGATGGCGCCAGACTCGAACAGCGGCAGCGGCTGCCCGCCAGGGCCTTCGCTATCGACCAGCGCCGGAATCTTGTTGTTGGGGCTGATCTTGAGAAAGTCGGGAGCGAACTGCTCGTTCTTGCCAATATTGACGGGGTGCAGGCGATAGGCCAGGCCGCACTCTTCCAGCATGATGGTGGCCTTGAAGCCGTTGGGCGTGGTCCAGGAGTAGAGATCGATCATGGCAAGCTCTCTTTCAGTGAGTGGAAAGGCGTATTGTCGTTCTGCGCGCCTGGTCTATTCAGGGCTGGCCGCGCAGGGCGGGGAAAAAGCGGCGCGGCGGCTCGCTTCGGGCCGCACTTTCGCCTTCGCGGCCCCAAGCGCTGAACAGGCTCTGGAGCCGCCTTGTTGCAGGCAGGCGCCCGGTTCGCCTCCAAAATCCGGGCCTGCGGAGCACTTTCATGAACGGACACACGTGGTTTTTCTGGGCGCTGGCCTCGGCCTTCTTCGCGGCGCTGACGGCCATCTTCGCCAAGGCGGGCCTGCAAGGCATTGATTCAGACTTCGCCACTTTCATCCGCACGCTTGTCATCCTGGCCGCTCTGGCGCTGTTTCTCACCTGGGCGGGCAAATGGCAAGGCGTGGCGGCCTTCACGGCGCGCAACTGGCTGTTTCTCGTGCTTTCCGGGCTGGCCACGGGCGCGTCGTGGCTGGCGTACTTCAAGGCGCTGCAGCTGGGCGACGCCTCCAGGGTGGCCCCGGTGGACAAATTCAGCCTGGTGCTCGTGGCGCTGCTGGCCGTGGTTTTCCTGGGCGAGCGCCCCAGGCCGCATGAGTGGGGCGGCCTGGGGCTGGTTGCCGCTGGCGTGCTGGTGCTGGCGATCAAGCGCTGAGCGCCTGTTCAAAGGACTTTGAGCAGGTTCTGAAAGCGCGGCAGCTGGCCTTTTGAGGCAAAGCGCTGCGCTTGCGGCGCACATTCAAGGATGCAGTTGTCTGATTGGCCATCACGCGCATCCATTCAGCCAGTCCAATCGACCGCTTGTCGGAAGTCAAAAAAAAACGTGCACTATTTCACGAAACCGATGCTTTTTTGTTATATTCCCGTCCGCGCCTTCGGGCGCCCTGCTTTTCCTCCCTGAGCGGGAGCCTTTCTGACGAGAGGCTTTTCAGCCCCTGGTCCTTGCGGATCAGGGGTTTTCTTTTTTCCGGCGGCAGGCAGCTTGAAGCAGGTCATGCCGCCCGCGTTCTGCGCCCTCTGGCGCGCCCTACACTTGCGTGCATGTTGTGGATCAAG
Source organism: Ottowia cancrivicina (assembly GCF_029813755.1). Lineage (NCBI taxonomy): Bacteria > Pseudomonadati > Pseudomonadota > Betaproteobacteria > Burkholderiales > Comamonadaceae > Ottowia > Ottowia cancrivicina. Next base: position 62,944 of record NZ_JARVII010000010.1, read on the forward strand.
GCCCTGCACATTGTTTTCATCGCAAGCTGGTTCGCAGGCTTGTTTTATTTGCCGCGCATTTACGTCAATCTGGCGATGGTGGCGCCCGATTCGCGCGCCGAATACGAGCGGCTGTTGCTGATGGCGCGCAAGCTCTACCGCTTCATGACGCTGCTGGCCGCGCCCGCGCTGGCGCTGGGCCTGTGGCTGTGGCTGGGCTACGGCATCGGGCTGGGGCCGGGCAATGGCTGGATGCATGCCAAGCTGGCCGTTGTGCTGCTGCTGCTGGCTTATCACTTCTGGTGCTGGCGGCTGCTGCGGCGCTTTGAGGCGCGGCTGCCCACTCACGGCCATGTGTGGTTCCGCTGGTTCAATGAAGGCCCCGTGCTGATGATGCTGGCCGCCGTGCTGCTCGTGGTGCTCAAGCCGTTCTGAGCAAACGCCCGCTGCACTGCCCATGACCGCCAAACCACCGCCCAGCGAAAAGTCCGCCGCCGCGCCGTTGGCGCTGTGCTGGGTGGCGCTCATTGCCTACGCCAGTCTCTTTCCCTTCACGGGCTGGCGCAATCAGGGGCTGATGCCGTGGGCCTACATTGACGAAGCCCTGCCGCAGTACTGGACACGCTTTGACGTGCTTGCCAACTTTGCGGGCTACGCCCCGCTGGGCCTGCTGCTGACGCTGGCCTGGTCTGCCAGCGGCCGCCTGCGCCCCTGGCTGGCCGCGCTGCTGGCTGCGCTGGCCGCCGCCGCGCTGTCGTTCGCGCTGGAAGCGCTGCAAACCTATTTGCCGCTGCGCATTGCCTCCAATCTTGACCTGGCCCTGAACGCCGCCGGGGCCGCCGCAGGCGCGATGGCCGCCCTGGCGCTGGAGAAAACCGGGCTGGCTGGCCGCTGGCGGCGCTTTCGCCGCCGCTGGTTCGCGCCCGATGCGCGCGGCGCGCTGGTGCTGCTGGCCTTGTGGCCCGTGGGGCTGCTTTATCCCACGCCTGTGGCGCTAGGCCTGGGGCACGTGTACGAGCGTGTTGAAGCGGCCTTGGCCGCCTTGTTGAAAGACACGCCCTGGCTGGAATGGCTGCCCCTGCGTGAATTCGAACTGCAGCCGCTGCTGCCTGGCGTGCAAGTGCTGTGCGTCGCCCTGGGCGCGGCCGCGCCCTGCCTGCTGGGCTATGGCGTGATGCAAGGCGCGGCACGCCGCGTTCCGTTTGCGCTGGCCGCGCTGCTGGCGGGCGTGGCCACGCTGGCCCTTTCCTTCGCGCTCACCTGGGGGCCTGCCTCTGCCTGGGGCTGGCTGCGCGCGCCGCAAATTGGCGGGCTGGCAGGCGGCGCTCTCATGGCCTTGCTGGCGCTGCCCCTGCCGCAGCGCGCCTGCCTGGCCCTGCTGGCCGTGGCGCTGGGCGCGCAGCTGTGGCTGCTCAACGAGGCTCCTTTGAGCGCCTACGACGCCGCCAATTTGCAGCAGTGGGAGCAGGGCTGCTTCATCCACTTTTACGGCCTGGCCCAGTGGGTCGGCTGGCTGTGGCCCTTTGCCACGCTGGCGTATGCGCTCTTTCGCCTGTTTGGGCGCAGACATGCCAGCCCGCCAGTCCGCCCTGACGGGAAAGCCGGCCCATTCTGAAACCACCCAGTCCGGCCCATTTGAAAAAGGAAGCGCCATGAAAATACTGATTAATTTGTTTCACCCCCATCTCTCTCAATCCAAAGTAAACCGCGCATGGGCGCAACGTTTGGCGCGCGAACCCAATGTGACCGTCCGCAAGCCATACGAGCTGTATCCCGACGGCAAAATTGATATTGCCGCCGAACAAGCTGCGCTGCTGGCGCACGACAGATTGGTATTTCAGCATCCGTTTTACTGGTATTCCATTCCGCCGCTGATGAAACAATGGCTGGACGATGTGCTGACCTATAACTGGGCATACGGGCCAAAAGGCGGGGTTTTGGCGGGAAAAGAATGGGTCTGCGCCATTTCTACGGGCGGGCCTGCCGATTCGTATCAGGCGGGCGGCTACAACAGCTTTTCCATGAGCGAATTTCTGAAACCGCTGCAGCAGACGGCAAACCTGCTGAAAACGCCGTTTCTGCCGCCGTTTGTATTTCACGGCGCAGTGGTTGCCGACGGGCAGGCCATCGCCCAATCCGCCGAAGATTGCGCCGCCCACCTGCTAAATCCTTTGCTTGACCCGGCGAAAAAACTGGCGGCCTTGTCCGCCAAAATGGAACAAGACGGCGTGAGTTTGTGAATGCCGTTTCAGACAGCCTGGACAAGGCCATTTTGAAACGGCTGCCAGCCAGCTCCATTTGCTCTGCCAAGCCCTGCCGCGCGCCGAAAATACCGTCCTTTCGCCGCCTGCCGGTTCCTGGCGCTGCTCCGCAACACTGAAAAAACGCTGAAAGCCGCTCATGCCTCGCATCTACATCTACTCTCCTTCCGGCGCGGTGCGCGATCGCGCGGCCCTGCGGCGCGGCGTGCGCCGCCTGCAGGCCCTGGGCCATGAAGTGCAGGTGGATGAAGCCGCCCTGGCCAGCCATCAGCGCTTCGCGGGCGACGACGCCACGCGCCTGGCCGCCATTGCCCGCGCGGCGGCCAGCGGCGCTGACGTGGCGCTGATCACGCGCGGCGGCTACGGCCTCACGCGCCTGTTGCCCGCCCTGCCCTATGAGGCCCTTGCCCGCGCCGCGCAGCAAGGCACGCGCTTTGTGGGCCTGAGCGACTTCACCGCCCTGCAAATGGCCTTGCTGGCGCAAACCGGCGCCATCACCTGGGCCGGCCCGACCCTGTGCGCCGACTTTGGCTGCCCTGGCGAGCCAGACGAAATCATGCAGGCCTGCTTTGGCGACTTGCTCTCGGGCGAAGGCGAAGGCACGGGCTGGCGGCTGCCCGCGCCGCGCCCGGCCAAAAGCGCGCAATTGCTCGCGCCGCAGCCCGCGCCTGTGCCCGGCAAGCTGCATGTGCAAGACGCGCTGCTGTGGGGCGGCAACCTCTCCACCCTTTGCGCGCTGGCGGGCACGCCATGGCTGCCGTCCATTCAGGGCGGCGTGCTGTTTCTGGAAGACGTGGGCGAACACCCTTACCGCATCGAGCGCATGCTCTGCCAGCTGCTGCATGCGGGCGTGCTGGACGCGCAGCAAGCCGTGTTGCTGGGCAGCTTTTCGGCCTACAAGCCTGTGCCGCACGACCGGGGATTCAACCTCAATGAAGCCGTGCACTGGCTGCGCGCGCAAACGCGCACGCCCATCCTCAGCGGCCTGCCCATGGGCCACGTGCCCACCAAAGTGCTGCTGCCCGTGGGCGCGCGCGTGGAGCTGCTGCTGGAAGGGCGCGATGCCTGGCTGCTATGGGGTCACATGGACGGGCACAGCCACCCGCACGGCCACGAGCACGCTTGCCTGCACTGCGGGCAGGCCTGAGCGCCTGTTCATCGCTTGGCCGCAAGCCGGTTCAGAGAGCGCTTCTATTCGCTACTCTATCCATAGCATGAGGTCCTAGTGAAACGGGCGCAGAAGCCAATTTCTTGCTTCTGAATTTGCTCCTGTTTTTGATATCCGCCAGCCTGCCCCAATGGCTCGTTTGCGGTCTGCCTGCGACATGCCGCACGCGGCAAAAAAGCAGGCGGGCTGCTGGCGCCGCCCCTGCGCCCGGACACAGCGCCTGTTGCAGACTTTGGCGGAATGGCCGGCATCCGCCCTGAACGGGATTTTATTCAATAGCGGCTTCAGAATGATTCAGGCAATAACGCAATATCCTGGCGATATTGAAGGCGTCGTCTCCGCCCCGGTGGTGCGTTCCTTGCAGCGGATAGCCCAGAATATCCAGGGCCTGGCTCATTCCCACTTTTCTGGGAATGCGGGTCACTTGCCGGAACAGCTCCTTCACATTGATGTGCTTATGGTGCATGGGGTAAGGAATATGCCGCAAAGCGCACTGTTTTTGCAGCATGTTTTTGTCGTACATGCCGTAGCTGGCCCATGCATGCTGACCCGCCTGATATTCCTTTCCAAGAATATGCAGGGCCTCTTCAAAAGAAATGCCTTCTTTCCCGATCAAATCGGGGGTGATGGTCGTCAGTTGCGTGCAAAACGGGCTGATTGCGGAATGCACAGGTTTTATCAGAATGCCCCTGTTTTTATCGATGACGCCGGTGGCCTGATCCAGCACGCAAATGCCTATTTCTATGATTTCGCTGATTTCTCCTGGCGGGGGATTTCCTTCCCAGCAGGTGGCTTCGAGGTCAATGACAATGATTTTGCCGCTCATGGATGAATCAATTCAGGAAAGCAAAAACAAACGCTGAATCCATTGCGGATTCAGCGTCTGTTGTTTTGGGGGAAGGCCCGCGTTTGTGAGGCGGGCCAGCCAGGGCTTATGAGGCGTTGTCAAAAGGCATGGCGGCCTGGCGCAGGTCTTGCCGTGTTTCCACCAGGATCAGCGGGCCTTCGTCCAGCACGGGCAAGGGTGCGCGTTCGCGCGGCGTGCGCTGCGGCAGCGGCTCGGCGGCGATGGCCTGCTGGGCGGCGGCGACGCGGTCAGGGTCAGACTGCACCCATTGCAGGCCCGCACTCTCAATCAGCTCCGATAGCTGGGTGACGGGCAGGTCGTAGGGCCGTGCCGCTTCGGATCTGGCGCGGGCCGGGGGCGCTGTTTCAGGCGCGGCCTGGGTGGATGGCGCTGCCGGAGCAGGCTCGGGCGCGGCGGCTGGCGCGGCTTCGGCGCTGGCGGGCGGCGCGCTGGGAGCCGCCGGGGCCGCGCCGCGGCTGAAGTAGGAGGCAGGCACGGCTTCTTCCATGGCGGCATCGGCGCTGCTGCCGCTTTCGCCCTTGCCTTCATGGGCGCTTTCGCTGGCGCTGTCGGCGCTGTCACGGCTGCGGCGGCGGTCGCGGCCATAGCGGTCGCGGGCGCGGCGTTCACGGCGCTCGCCTTGAGGAGCGTTTTCCGTCACGTTTCCTGCCTCGTTTTCTGGTGCGTTTTCGCCTTCGGCAGGAGCGGCGCTCTGGCCTGCGGCGTCAGCCTGGGCGGCTGGCGGCTGGCGGGTGTCGCTTTCGGCGGCTGCGGCTTGCGCGCGTGGCCTGCGAGGCTCACTACGGCCGTTTTCGCTGCGACGGGGTTCGGCGCTGGTTTCGACGGGCGCGGCTGCGGGTGCGTTGTCTGCCGTATCGGCTGCATCAGCGGGCAGCGGGTCGCGGCGGGGGCGTTCGGTGCGGTCGGGCCGGTCTTGCCGTTCGGCGCGCGGCGGGCGGTTGCGTTCGCCGCCTTCACGGCTGGCGCGGTTTTCGCGGCTTTCCCTGCTTTCGCGGCTGTCACGGTTTTCGCTGCCTGGGCCGTTGTCGCGCGGCGGGCGGCGCGTGTCGCTGTCGGCGGGGCGATCGTTGCGTTCGGCGTTGCGTTCTGTGGTGCGCTCGTCTCGGTTGTCGCGGCGCTGGCCGTTGCGGTTGCGGCTGTTGCGGTTGTTGTCGCGGCGCTGGCCGTTGCGGCTCGCTTCGCGGGGCTTGCCAGCGGGGTCAGCCGCCGGGGCAGGGGCGGCCGGATGGCCGCCAAAGAGGTTTTGCAGCCAGAGCTTGAGCCAGGCCATGAAGCTGGCGGGCTGGCCGCCGGGGTAGGCCGGATGGCCGCCGGGCATGGGGCGCGCGGCAGGCTGCGCCGCTGGCGGCGCGATGGGCGCGGGCGCGTCGTGCAGCACGCCCTTGATGACGGGCTGCTGGCGGTTGGTCGGCTCCTGGCTGCGGCGGGTGACGACGGTGGGGTCTTCAAACGTTTCGGCCAGTTTGTAGCTGGCGGCCAGGGCGTCAAGGCGCGGGTCGTCGTGCTTGAGGCGCTCGAGCTTGTAGTGGGGCGTTTCCAGCGTTTTGTTGGGCACGAGGACGACGGCCACGCGCTGGCGCAGCTCGATCTTGGCGACTTCGGCGCGCTTTTCGTTGAGCAGGAAGCTGGCCACTTCCACCGGCACTTGCACGTGCACGGCGGCGGTGTTGTCCTTCATGGACTCTTCCTGGATGACGCGCAGGATTTGCAGCGCGCTCGATTCGGTGTCGCGCACGTGGCCGGAGCCGCCGCAGCGCGGGCAGGGAATGGATGCGCCTTCGGAGAGGGCGGGCTTGAGGCGCTGGCGGCTCATTTCCAGCAGGCCGAATTTGCTGATGGAGCCAAATTGCACGCGGGCGCGGTCCTGGCGCAGGGCTTCGCGCAGGCGGTTTTCCACTTCGCGGCGGTTTTTGCTTTCCTCCATGTCGATGAAGTCGATGACGATGAGGCCGCCCAAATCGCGCAGGCGCATCTGGCGGGCCACTTCGTCGGCGGCTTCGAGGTTGGTGCGGGTGGCGGTTTCTTCGATGTCGCCGCCCTTGATGGCGCGGGCGGAGTTCACGTCCACCGCCACAAGGGCTTCGGTGTGGTCGATGACGATGGCGCCGCCCGAGGGCAGCTGCACGGTGCGGCTGTAGGCGCTTTCCACCTGGTGCTCGATCTGGAAGCGCGAAAACAGCGGCGCGGCGTCGCGGTAGCGCTTGACGCGGCTGGCGTGCTCGGGCATCACGTGGCTCATGAACTGCTGGGCCTGCTCGAACATGTCGTCGGTGTCGATCAGGATTTCGCCAATGTCGCTGCTGAAGTAGTCGCGCATGGAGCGGATGACCAGGCTGCTTTCGGGGTAGATCAGCATGGCGCCCTTGCCGCCTTTGGCCGCGTCGTCAATGGCGCCCCAGAGCTTGAGCAGGTAGTTCAGGTCCCATTGCAGGTCGGTCGCGCTGCGGCCTATGCCGGCGGTGCGGGCGATGATGGACATGCCCTTGGGGTATTCGAGCTGGTCCATCGCCTCTTTCAGCTCGGCGCGCTCGTCGCCCTCGATGCGGCGCGAAACGCCGCCGCCGCGCGCGTTGTTGGGCATGAGCACCACGTAGCGCCCGGCCAGGCTGATGAAGGTGGTGAGCGCCGCGCCCTTGTTGCCGCGCTCTTCTTTTTCCACCTGCACCAGCAGTTCCTGGCCTTCCTTGATAACGTCGTTGATGCGCGCCTGCGAAACGGGCACGCCTTCAGCGAAGTACTGGCGCGAGATTTCCTTGAAAGGCAGAAAGCCGTGGCGTTCTTCGCCGTAGTCCACAAAGCACGCCTCCAGCGATGGCTCTATGCGCGTGACCACGGCTTTGTAAATGTTGCCCTTGCGCTGCTCGCGCCCCTCCACTTCGACTTCGTAGTCAAGCAGTTTTTGTCCATCGACGATCGCCAGGCGGCACTCTTCGGCCTGCGTGGCGTTGATCAGCATCCGTTTCATGATGCGCTGTCCTTTGTCTCTTGCAAATCAAAACAGGCCCGCCAAGGGGCCGCACCTCATGCCGCAGCAGGAGCGCGAAGCGAAACAAAGGAAAGGGAAACGGGCGCGCGCCGGTCAGCCATTCACCCCAGGCGGGGCATGGCGGGGCGCATCAGGCGCCACGGCGGCGCGTGCGGACAGGCGCAAAACAGGCCGTGGGCTAGCCCGCTGCCTGCCGGGGCCGCCGCAGCGGGTGCGGCGGGCGCGGCAGAAGGCGGAAAGAGGCCGCCAACCGCTGGCGCGGCGGCTTGACGCCCGCGCCAGAGTGAAGCCAGCCAAACCCACAAAAAAAGCATTGCCTGTCCAGAAAAGACCGGCAGGCATTGCAAAGGGGCCTGCCGGAAGAAAAATCCGTTTCAGTGTCCGAGTGTTTCGATCCGGCCTGCCGCCACCGCCGGGGCCGCAAGCGGCAGCCGGGCGCGTGGCGCGTGGCATGAACCTTGCCCGCGCGGCGCCTGTTTCACAAAGTTGCCAGGCTGTATGAATCAGCAGGTTTCAGGCCACGGGCGCGGACAGGCGCGGATTATAGGCGCGGGGCCTGCCGCGCCGTCCGGGGCATGGCACTGCGTTTGTACAATCCGCCGCGCTTTTCAGGCGGCCCGGCCAAGGCGCAAGAAGGCGGCAAATTCAGCTCCTTGTTTCATAGCATGATGTCCCCGTGTTTCGTGCGCTGAGCGCTTTTTTGATGGCCTGGATTTGCTCCTTTTTTGAATGCAAAACCAGATAGGCCGCACGCTCATCGCTTTTGCCCGTTTTCTGCCTCCGCCTGAAAATGCCGATTCCATTCATCCGTTTTTTCACTTATTGCAGGCGCGCCCCGCGTGCATCGCGCTGTGCTTCGCGCTGATGGCCGCCGCCCCCATCCATGCCAGCTTCCATGCCTGCCCGCGCGCCCCTGGCGCTGGCCTGCGCCAGCCAGGCCAGCACCTTGTCCGTGGACACCGAAAGCGCCGGCCAGCGGCTGGACAACTTTCTCATGCGGCATCTCAAGGGCGTGCCCAAAACACATGTCTACCGCATCATCCGCAGCGGCGAAGTGCGCGTGAACAAGGCGCGCGCCAGCGCCGACACGCGCCTGCAAGCGGGCGACGCCGTGCGCGTGCCGCCCATCCGCATTGCCGCCAAGCCCCAACCGGCGGCTCCCGCGCGCGAATTTGCCGTGCTGATGGAAGACGAGCACCTCATCGCCATTGACAAACCCGCTGGCGTGGCCGTGCATGGCGGCTCTGGCGTGAGCTTTGGCGTCATCGAGCAGCTGCGCCGCGCCCGTCCGCAAGCCCGCTATCTGGAGCTGGTGCACCGGCTGGACCGCGAAACCAGCGGCATCCTGCTCATCGCCAAAAAACGCAGCGCCCTCAAGCAGTTGCAAGACCAGTTCCGCGACCGCGCCACCGGCAAAACCTATCTCGCGCTGGCGCTGGGCGCATGGCCTGCCGGGCGCAAAGTGATTGACGCGCCGCTGCGCAAGCTCCTCGTGCCCGCTGGCGCGGCTGGCGAAGGCGAGCGCCGCGTGCAAATTGCCAGCCGTGACGACCCCCAGGGCCTGCGCGCCATCACCCTCGTACGCGTGCAGCAGCGCCTGCCCGCCTTCGCGCCCGGCCTGCCCGAGGGCAGCCTGCTGGAAGTCACCATCAAAACCGGCCGCACCCACCAAATCCGCGTGCACCTGGCCAGCAGCGGCCACCCCATTGCGGGTGACGACAAATACGGCGACTTCGCCCTGAACCGCGCCCTGCAAAAACACGGCCTCAAACGCATGTTCCTGCACGCCTGGCGCCTGCGCTTTGCGCACCCGGCCACCGGCCAGGCCATTGAGCTGCAAGCCGCGCTGCCGCCGGATCTGGCGTCATTCATCCGCCAGCCTTAGGCGCTTCTAAAAACATAGCATGAGGTCCTAGTGGAACGGGCGCGAAGCGGTATTCCGACCCCCCTGAATCTGCTCCTGTTTTTGGCTTCCTAAAGCGTATGGAGCAACTGATGAGTGCCCGCGTCCGCAGAGCGCACGCCTTCAAATCCGCTTGCAAGCCAGCCGCTGAAGGCTGCATCGGCGCCCGCTTGCCGCCCGCCCTTTCTGGTCTTGGCCGCCCTGGCCGCCAGCGGACCAATGCGCTCATTCGCATACATTTCAAAAATGCCTGCACTTTCAACGCCAGGAAGGCCATTGATTCATGAAAGATATTGAACAGCTTTACGCCCTGTGGGATGAATTTTTGAAGGAATGGCCCGCCCAGCGCCTGCGTACGATGACGCTGGATGAATACACCCAGGCCGGCTCAAAAGATACTTTTACCTACTGGCTTGAATGGCGGCTTCGCGATCTGGGCAGCATCCGGGGCATATGGGCCTCGAAATTTGGCATTTTTTCGCGCGCAAACGATGAGCCAAAAGAAAGTCATGGCAGGTTGCGCTATTGCGATTCGCATGCCTGGTATTCGGCTCTGGGCGCAACGGCTGAAGAAGCTTTTGAAAAGGTGCGCGATTACGTGATTCAGATTGCGGAACTGGCCTCGCAAGGAGATGTGGACGGCATTGGGGCGCTCGGTTTCAAAGACAGCGAAGGGCGCAGCCTGCGAATCAAAGAAGCCGAAGGCGAAGCATTCAGATGGAAAGTCGCCTTTCATTATCAAAACCGGCAAAACCCGGTGATCGTGGACGTTTTCAAGCCCGCGCTTTTGGCCGCATACACGGGCCGCGACGCCAGCGAAGGCATGGCCGCCTTGCAGAAAGCCGCCATTGCAAAACGCCCGGCGGGCATGGGTATTCTGGAATATGGGCGGCAGATAGGGATGACGCATCAGCAAAAAAATGGCGGCGCTGCGCCGCCGCCCGCGCCTTGCACCAATCTCATTTATTACGGCCCGCCTGGCACGGGAAAGACCCATAAGCTAAACGAAATTCTTGAACATGAATATGCTCAAACGAATGTTTCTCCGGAAGAATGGCGTAATCGATTCATCGCCGAAAAAATCACAACCTTGAAATGGTGGGAAAGCGCGGTCGCCGTGTTGTATGACTTGGGCGGAGAAGCCGATGTCACGCAAATGACCCGCCATCCATTTATCCAGGCCATTGCAAAGACCAAAAGCAGCCGAAATATGCGGACCACCTTGTGGGGCGCTTTGCAGCACCACGCAATCAAAGGTTCCATTGTGGCAACACGAAACCGTGCGGCCCCTGCCGTGTTCGACAAAAACGCCAGTTCGGTATGGAAGTTGGCGGAGGACTGGGAAGATGCCTGCGCTGATTTGATTGCGCTTGTTGATGAGTTCAAGCGTGGGCCGCAAGAAGCCAGCGTCATTCAGCGCTATCGCTTTGTCACCTTCCATCAGTCCTATGGCTATGAGGAATTTGTCGAGGGATTGCGCCCTGTATTGAATGATGAAACGGCCCAGGGGGAAGTGGCCTATGAAATTCGCCCGGGCGTATTCAAGCAACTGTGCGATGAGGCAAGGCAGTCGCCCGGCCAGCGGTTTGCGATGGTGATTGACGAAATCAACCGGGGCAATATCAGCAAGATTTTTGGCGAGCTGATCACGCTGATTGAAGCGGACAAGCGCGATCCGCTGAATGGAGAAAAACCGCCCATCGAAGTGGTTCTGCCTTATTCCGGCGAAAAATTCTCCGTGCCGGCCAATGTGGATATCTATGGCACGATGAACACGGCCGACCGCTCGCTGGCCTTGCTGGATATGGCCTTGCGCCGCCGGTTTGAGTTCAGGCCCTTGCTGCCGGATGGCGCGCTGCTGGGGAAGGTGGTTTTTGAAAACAAGGAAATCAACCTGTGCCAAATGCTGGAAAAAATGAACGCGCGCATTGAGGCGCTGTATGACCGCGACCACTGCATCGGCCATGCCTATCTGATGGGCATAAAACATTTTGACGATTTGAAAAATGTTTTCCGCCATCGCATCATTGCGCTGCTGGAAGAGTATTTTTTCGATGACTGGCAAAAGATTCGCCTGGTGCTGGGCGATAACCAGAAAGAGAAGGCGCATCAGTTCATGACTGAAAGTGAAACGAACCTGAATGCCTTGTTTGGTGAAAACCACGAGCTTGAAAATGATGCCCACAAGCGCCATTACGTATTGCAGGAAAAGGCGTTTTCCGAACCTGACGCTTATATCGGTATTTATCAGTCTTTCTCTTCCAACTGACAGGCGGCAGGCGCGCGGATGGCTGGCATCACGATTTACGAATTCGACGCGCTGACGGCATGCCCGCCGTCCGCACCCAACGCCAGCGGGCTGCGCGCAGTGCCGAAGCCGGTTTTCGATTGGCTGGAGGCCCAGGCGCTGGCGGGCGGCACGGCCTGGCTGCGCCTGATGCAAAAAGGCGGCCGCCGCGCCGTGCAAGCGCTGGGCGGATACGCCGGGGTGATTCGCGCGCCGGACGGCTACCAGATTGAAGTGCTGCCGAAGATTGGCCGGGCCACAAGCGGCGACCAGGCTGATGCCCGGGCGCGGCAGCTTTTCATCAGGATGCTGTGCTGCCTGGCGCGGTTTCGCCACATTCAAACCGAAAGCGCTTGCCTGAAGGCCGCGCGCATGCCCCTGCTGGAGGTGTTCATCGGCGAATTCCTGCGCGCCGCAGAGCGCGTTGTCAAACGCGGCCTGCGTGGCGACTACGTTGCTCGGCGCGGCAATGTGTTCGCGCTGCGCGGCAAGCTGCAAATGGCCGCGCATCTGCGGCGGAACCTGTGCCAGCGCGACCGCTTTTTTTGCGAGTTCGACGAGTTTTCAAGCGATCGCCCCGAAAACCGCCTGCTGCACTCTGCCCTGCGGCGGACTCTTTCGTGGACAGCCTGGCCCGCTCATCAGCAACTGGCGCGCGAACTGTGCTTCGTGTTCGCTCAAATTCCGCAGTCAGCGCAACCCGCGCAGGATTTCCGGCGGACGCGGCTGAACCGCAGCATGGCGCATTACACCAGCGCGCTGGCGTGGGCGCGTCTGATCTTGCAAAACGAATCGCCCCTTATCGGCGCGGGCGGACATGACGCGCCCTCGCTGCTGTTTCCGATGGCGGAAATATTTGAAGCCTGCGTGGCCAGGCATCTGAAGCGGCAGCTCGCGCCGCCTTTCACCCTGCGCGTGCAAGCTGGCAGTCATTCGCTGGTCAGGCACAGGGAGCAAGGCTGGTTTCGCCTGAAGCCTGATTTGCTGATTCAGCAATCAGGAGAAAACCGTCTGGTGCTGGACACAAAATGGAAGCTGCTTGACAACGCACGCGGCAACAGCGAAGACAAGTACGGACTGAGCCAGGCAGACTTCTATCAGCTGCACGCCTACGGCCAGACTTATCTCAAAGGGCAAGGCGACATGGCGCTGATTTACCCAAAAACGGATGCCTTCAGGCAGGCGCTGCCTGTTTTCGAGTTTCAGCCGCCTGGCTTGCGCCTGTGGGTTCTGCCGTTCTGCCTGGAGCATCAACAGCTCATCCTTCCGGATTGCGGCAGCCTTGATTGCTTCTGGAGCCGCAGCGCGCCATTTCAATTCAGCTCAAAACCAGCACCAGCCCTCTGAATACGGGCGCGGGCAGCTATCAAGGCAATAGCAGCGCGCCGTTGCCCACGCCAGCGCGCCGCGCGGGCAGCCCGGGCGCTATACGATGCCCGGTTTTGCCCGCCTTGCCGCCTGCCATGCCGCCCGCCACGCCAGACTCCACGCCTGTTTCCGCATCAACCGCCGCCCCGGAAGGCCGCTTCGTCACCTTCCCTGATTCGCCCTTTCAGCTTTGGCAGCCCTACCCGCCAGCGGGCGACCAGCCCACGGCCATTGCGCAGCTGGTGGAAGGCGTGCGCGATGGCGAGGTGTTTCAGACCCTGCTGGGCGTGACCGGCTCGGGCAAAACCTTCACCATGGCCAATGTGATTGCGCGGCTGGGGCGGCCGGCCATTGTGTTTGCGCCCAACAAAACGCTGGCGGCGCAGCTCTACAGTGAATTCCGCGAGTTTTTCCCGAAAAACGCGGTGGAATATTTCGTGAGTTATTACGATTACTACCAGCCGGAAGCTTATGTGCCGCAGCGCGATTTGTTCATTGAAAAAGACAGTGCCATTAATGACCATATCGAGCAAATGCGCCTTTCGGCCACCAAAAGCGTGCTGGAGCGGCGTGATGTAGTGATTGTGGCCACGGTTTCGGCCATTTACGGCATTGGCGCGCCCGATGATTATTTGCAAATGCGCATGATTTTGAAGGTGGGCGGCAAGCAGGGCCAGCGCGAGGCCATTGCGCAGCTGGTGCGCATGCAATACCAGCGCAGTGAAATGGATTTTTCGCGCGGCACCTTCCGCGTGCGCGGCGACACGATAGACGTGTTTCCCTCCGAGCATTCGGAACTGGCAGTGCGCTTTGAGCTGTTTGACGACGAAATTGAAAGCATCGCCCTGTTTGACCCGCTCACGGGCCGCATTCAGCAAAACGTGCCGCGTTTCGTGATCTACCCCTCCAGCCATTACGTCACCCCGCGCGAAAAAACGCTGGCGGCGGTAGAAACCATCAAGCAGGAACTCAATGAACGCCTGCAATTTTTCACCGCCGAAGGCAAGCTGGTGGAAGCGCAGCGGCTGGAGCAGCGCACCCGCTTTGACCTGGAAATGCTCACCGAGCTGGGCCACTGCAAAGGCATTGAAAACTACACGCGGCACCTGTCGGGCGCGCGGCCGGGCGATCCGCCCCCCACGCTCACCGACTACCTGCCGCGCGACGCCATCATGTTTCTGGACGAAAGCCACCAGATGATCGGCCAGCTCAACGCCATGTACAACGGCGACCGCGCCCGCAAAACCACGCTGGTGGAATACGGCTTTCGCCTGCCCAGCGCACTGGACAACCGGCCCCTGAAATTCGCCGAATTCGAGCAGCGCATGCGCCAGGTCATCTTCGTGAGCGCCACCCCGGCTGATTACGAAAAAGAGCACGCCGGACAAGTGGTGGAACAAGTGGTGCGCCCCACGGGGCTGCTCGACCCCGAAGTGCAAGTGCGCCCCGCCACGCACCAGGTGGACGATGTGCTGCAGGAAATCCGCCAGCGCGTGCAGCAAGGCGAGCGCGTGCTGATTACCACGCTCACCAAACGCATGGCCGAGCAGCTCACCGAATACCTGAATGAAAACGGCGTGAAAGTGCGCTATCTGCACAGCGACGTGGACACCGTCGAGCGCGTGGAAATCATTCGCGATTTGCGCCTGGGCGCGTTTGACGTGCTGGTGGGCATCAACCTGCTGCGCGAAGGGCTGGACATACCGGAAGTCTCGCTCGTGGCCATTCTGGACGCCGACAAGGAAGGCTTTCTGCGCGCCGAACGCAGCCTCATCCAGACCATCGGGCGCGCCGCGCGCAACGCGCACGGCACGGCCATTTTGTATGCCGACCACGTCACCGAATCCATGAAAAAGGCGATTGGCGAAACCCGCCGCCGCCGCGACAAGCAAATGGCCTACAACCAGGCGCACGGCATCACCCCGCGCGGCATCGTCAAAAAAGTGCGCGACCTCATCGACGGCGTGTATTCCGAAAAATCAGACCGCCAGGCCCAGCAGGCCCGCGAGCGCGCCGCCGCCCGCCGCGAGGTCGAGGAAATGAGCGAAAAAGACCTGGCCCGCGAAATCAAGCGCCTGGAAAAACAAATGCTGGAACACGCCCGCAACCTGGAATTCGAGCAGGCCGCCCAGGCGCGCGACCAGCTCGCCCTGCTCAAAACCCGCGTGCTGGGCGCAGCGGGGTAAGGCGCGGCCTCTCCCGCTCTCGGCCCGCCGCCACGCTTCAACCCCCCTCGCTTGCGCAAGCATCAGCGCAAGCCTGGCCCGCTTCATCCAATCAACAAGCGTGCCTGCCTGCACAGCGCCGCCAGCGCGCGCCCATACACCCTAGAGCGTGTTATGAACTTCCCGCTACAGCCAGCAACGATGCGGCCTGTTGCAGCATGAGCATGGCAAAGACCAAAAATGCAGCCCTGCAGGCACATGCGGCAGGCGCTCGTAGTTTCGCGACAGACGCCGAAAACGCGCCAGCCAGGCAAAGCTGCGTTCCACCACCCGGCGCCTGGGCAGCAGCACAAAGCCTTTCTTGGCTTGGGCAAGTTTGACCGCTGCTAACTCAATGCCTTGGCTTGCAGCATCGGCATGGCTTGACTCACCCGTGTGGCCCTGATCGGCCCAAGCCAGCTTGACCGTCTGGTCCGTAGCCTGTTGCTGCGCCTCGCACAGCATTTGCACCTAAGCGCGCTCTTGCTCGTTGGCGGGCGTTACATGCACCGCCAGCAACAGCCCCAACACATTGCAGTGTGCGCCCATCGGGCACGACCGCACCGGGCTGGTCCTGACGGCCTAGAGCGACCCGAATGATTGAGTGCAAGTCGCTGACCATGGCCTCAAAGCATCCGGCCTGTAGCCAGCGTCGGTTTTACTGATAGACCGCTTGCTATGGGGGAAGTCTCCGGGCAACATGCGCCAAGGTGCGCCTGCGCGGACAGCGCAGGGCATTGAACACTTCGCGCAACACGTGCTGGCGCCGTGGTGCGTGCTCGTCAATCAAGGCCAGATACGGCGCTGCAAACTCCCACTCTTGATCGCTGACATCGCTAGGAGAGTGCTTCTTTCTTGACTTCCTCAAACTCTATAGACCGCACTATAAAGTTCATAACACGCTCTAAAAGGCAATCAAAATGAGATACTCCTATCTAATTTACAACCCAATAATAATTCTATCTCTTCTTTTGAGTCATAAATACCGCAACAAATTTGCTCAGAATTCTTATTAGATTTTGAATAAAATTTTTCAGCATATTTTAGCAGATACGGAAACGCATCTTTTACTTCTTCATTAAGTTGCTCCACTTGTATCCCAATAATCTTACAAAAATATTCTTTCAGTTCTTTAAGACTTAAAAAGTCATCTTGACGATTTCTGTCAGAATGATGTGCAACATATTTGTTGCGATAATATCTTAATTCCAAAGTATTAAATTCTTTTCTGAACTTATTGGCCCTATCTCTAAAATTGGGGATTAAATTTAAAAGTTTTTGCTTTTTTTCAAAAATCTCTATCAACTTAAATATATTAATAATTATATTATGAAAGGCAACCCGAGATATCGCCATGTAAGCGTTAACGGAACCTTCAGAAGGAAAAATAATTAAGCATTTATCGCCTATTAAATCTTTATATTCTTCTCCTTTGATAAAATTTTCGGCCATATAAAGAAGCGATACACAAGATTCAATTTCAATGGCTGCATCTTGCATATAAAAATACAACTTAACTAAAGATTCTTTTTGTTTTGGTTCAATTTTATTTTTCATGATTTTATCTCCTGAAATTCTCATTCAACTAATTTCTTTGTTTCTTCCACAACTCAACTAGCCGCAGGTACGCCCTACGGCGCACAGCTTACAGACAGATTTAAAAGTTACCCAGAAATCTTGCATCCCCAGAAATCCTGCATCATTTATCCTTTTTACAAATATTCTACAATGTAGGTTAGAGCGTATTATAAACCTCCCGCTACAGCCAGCAACGATGCGGCCTGCGGCAGCATGAGCACGGCAAAGACCAGAAATGCAGCCCTGCAAGCACATGCTTCGTAAAGCCGTCTCTGTCTAAAAAATGCCCGCCTTTTTGTACCTCGTAAAATCTAGCGTCAATCTGCTCCGCCAGCTCGCGGCTGAAGCTAAACGGCACGATATAATCGTCCTTCGCAGCAATCACCGCGCGCTATTTTGCGACGCATTTTATGCGCTCAAAATCAAAGCCGCCGTCCATAAACTCATCTAAAATTTTAAATTGCGGATCGCTAAGCGGCTTTGCGAGCCCCGAAACTAGCACGACGCCCTCTACAGCACCGATTGCGGCACTGCTCTGCAAAAAATTTAAGATCGTAGGGCAGCCGAGGCTGTGTCCGATCAGATAAACTTCACCTTCGAATTTCACGCCCTCTCGCAGAATTTTCAGCCATTCATCAAGCCTTGGGTGCGCAGGCGTAGGCATCGCTAAAATTCCCGCCCTTGCGCCCGATTTTTCGATCTCGCCTTTAAGTCAGAAAAACCAATGCTTCTTAGGCGAAGCATCGAAGCCGTGCACGATATAGACGTATTTTTGCATATTTTTCTCCTTTGAATTTAAGTTCGCCCCAAACGAGGCGGTATCGACGCAAAGTAGCGAAGCGACGCACGCTAGGCTAAATTTCATCATATTTCGTCTTTTGCTATTCATGTCTGGTTCCTTTCATTTCTAAAGCGGATATTTTAGTCAAGCGCGCGATGGCAGCGCGCGAAACAGCCGAGGTGCTGAAAACCGTGCTGGTGCGCCTTTACACCTTGCGCAACCAGCTCATGCACGGCGGCGCGACCTGGGGCAGCTCCATCAACCGGGCGCAGGTGCGCGACGGGCGGGCCATTCTGGGCAGCGTGCTGCCGGTGATGCTGGCGCTGATGATGCGGCAGCCGCAGAGTTTTCAGGCTGCGCCGTTTTATCCGGTGGTCAAGTAGGCAGGCGCTGCAAAGGTCAAGGCGGCGCGGGCAGGCGAGGCCGTCCGTTCGTGGTATCCGTGTTTGCTATCAGCCACCAGGAACCAGCTACCAGATCAATAGCATGAGGTCCTGGTGAAACGGGCGCAAGGGGCCTTTTTGGCCCCCTGAAATTTGCTCTCTTTTCAGGATCAAATCAGGCTGTGGCCCGCGCCTGCTGCCATCCTGGCGGGCTGCCGGGCGGCGCATGGGGCGGGCCGCCCGGCATGGGGTGCGGCTGTCAGGCGCTGAATTCGAAGACGCCGGGGTTTTGCACCGGGTCCACTTTGACGTGGATGGTGGATTTGGGCGGGAATTTGCCTTCCAGCAGCAGCTTGGACAGCGGGTTTTCAATGCGCTGCTGAATGGCGCGCTTGAGCGGGCGCGCGCCAAAGACGGGGTCGAACCCGACTTTGGCCAATTCCTCCAAGGCCTGTTCGCTCACGTCGAGCGTGAGGTCCATTTTTTCCAGCCGCGCCTTGAGCACTTGCAGCTGGATGCGGGCGATTTCGCCAATGTGTTTGGCGTCCAGCCCGTGAAAGACCACGGTTTCGTCGATGCGGTTGAGAAATTCCGGGCGGAAGTGGTTTTTCAGCTCGGCCCACACGACTTCCTTGATGTCTTCATACGGCTGGCCGGCCAGGCTTTGAATCTGGGCGCTGCCGATGTTGCTGGTCATCACGATGACGGTGTTTTTGAAGTCCACGGTGCGGCCCTGGCCGTCGGTGAGGCGCCCGTCGTCAAGCACTTGCAGCAGCACGTTGAAGACGTCGGGGTGGGCTTTTTCCACTTCGTCGAGCAGCACCACGCTGTAGGGCTTGCGGCGCACGGCTTCGGTGAGGTAGCCGCCTTCGTCGTAGCCCACGTAGCCGGGGGGCGCGCCAATGAGCCGGGCCACGGAGTGTTTTTCCATGAACTCGCTCATGTCGATGCGGATGAGGTGCTCTTCGCTGTCGAACAAGAAGCCCGCCAACGCCTTGCACAGTTCGGTTTTGCCCACGCCGGTGGGGCCGAGGAACAAGAAGCTGCCCAGGGGCCGGTTCGGGTCTGACAGGCCTGAGCGCGAGCGGCGGATGGCGTCGGCCACGGCGTTCACGGCTTCGTTTTGGCCGACCACGCGGCGGTGCAGGGCCTCTTCCATGTGCAGCAGCTTTTCGCGCTCGCCCTGCATCATTTTGCTGACCGGGATGCCGGTGGCGCGGCTGACGACTTCAGCGATTTCTTCCGCGCCCACTTGCGTGCGCAGCAGCTTGGGCGCGGCGCGCTCGCCGGCCACTTCGGTGGCCTGCGCTTCCTTGAGCTGTTTTTCCAGCGCGGGCAGCTGGCCGTATTGCAGCTCGGCCACTTTGTTGAAGTCGCCCTTGCGGGTGAATTCGTCAATCTGGAAGCGAATCTGGTCAATCTGCTTGCGGATTTGCTCGCTGCCCTGGGCGCTGGCTTTTTCGGCCTTCCAGATTTCGTCCAGATCGGCGTATTCCTTTTCCAGCTTGGCCAGGTCGTCTTCAATGAGCGCCAGGCGCTTGCGGGAAGCCTCGTCGGTTTCCTTCTTCATGGCTTCGCGCTCGATCTTGAGCTGGATCATGCGGCGCTCCAGCTTGTCCATTTCTTCGGGCTTGGAGTCGATTTCGATCTTGATCTTGGCCGCCGCTTCGTCAATGAGGTCAATAGCCTTGTCGGGCAGGAAGCGGTCGGTGATGTAGCGCTGGCTCAGCTCGGCGGCGGCGACGATGGCCGGGTCGGTGATGTCCACGCCGTGGTGCACTTCGTACTTTTCTTGCAGGCCGCGCAAGATGGCGATGGTGTCTTCCACGCTGGGTTCATCGACCAGCACTTTCTGGAAGCGCCGCTCCAGCGCGGCGTCTTTTTCGATGTATTTGCGGTATTCGTCCAGCGTTGTGGCGCCAATGCAGTGCAGCTCGCCGCGCGACAAGGCGGGCTTGAGCATGTTGCCCGCGTCCATCGCGCCTTCGGCCTTGCCCGCGCCCACCATCGTGTGGATTTCGTCGATGAACAAGATGATGCGGCCTTCGTCCTGCGCCACTTCCTTGAGCACGGATTTGAGGCGCTCCTCGAACTCGCCCCGGTACTTGGCCCCGGCCAGCAGGCCCGCCATGTCCAGCGCCAGCACGCGCTTGTCGCGCAGGGTGTCGGGCACTTCGCCGGCCACGATGCGCTGGGCCAGCCCTTCCACGATGGCCGTTTTGCCCACGCCCGGCTCGCCAATGAGCACGGGGTTGTTCTTGCTGCGGCGTTGCAGCACCTGAATGGCGCGGCGGATTTCGTCGTCGCGGCCAATCACCGGGTCCAGCTTGCCCTGGCGTGCGCGCTCGGTCAGATCGAGCGTGTATTTCTTCAGCGCCTCGCGCTGGCTTTCGCCGTCGGCGCTGTCCATCGTCTGGCCGCCGCGCACGGCGTCAATGGCCGCTTCCAGCGCCTTGCGCGTCAGCCCCGCTTCCTTGGCGATGCGGGCGGCTTCGCCTTTGGCTTCGGTGAGCGCCAGCAAAAACATTTCGCTGGGGATGAACTGGTCGCCGCGCTTGATGGATTCTTTTTCGGTGGCTTGCAGCAGCTTCATCAGATCAGGGCTGGGCTGCACCTGCTCCTGGCCCTGCACTTGCGGCAGGCGCTGCACGGCAGCATCCAGCGCCTGCGCCAGCTGCTGCGTGTTCACGCCCGCGCGCTGCAAAAGCGACTTGGGGCCGCCTTCTTGCCGCAGCATGGCGGCCAGCAAGTGCTCGGGCTGGATGTAGGCGTGGTCTTTGCCCAGCGCCAGCGACTGGGCGTCGCCCAGCGCGTCTTGAAATTTGGTGGTGAATTTGTCGGCTCGCATCAGTGTTTTCTCCTTTCGTGAGCGTGCAGCGCGCACGCTCCCAATGACACAGGGCAGTTGCGGCTGCCCCGTTTTTTTTCAAGTCGGGCAGCCGCCTGGCGGGGCTGGATGAAGGGTCTTTTTTTGCTCCTTTTTGAATAGCGTGATGTCCTAGTGGAAACTGCGCCAGAGCCGTTTTCATGGGTCTTGAATTTGCTCCTGTTTTCAATGCGATTCGGCCTTGACGGGCCAGGCCAGGCCGCAGTCGGTGAGGATGGCGTCCAGCGGCGCGTCGTGCGGCTCGGGCGGCAAGTCGGCCACGAAGGCGCAGGCGAAGGCCAGGCCCACGGCATAGGGGCGCGGGCGCAGCGCGGCCAGGGTGCGGTCATAAAAGCCGCCGCCGTAGCCCAGGCGCACGCCGCCGGGCGCATAGCCCACGCAAGGCACCAGCAGCAGATCGGGCGCAATGGCTGGCGTGCCCTTGGGCTGGGGTATGCCCCAGGCGTCCATCTCCATCGGGCAGCCGGGGCGCCAGTCGTGAAAGGCCAGGGTTTTACTGGCCTTGTCCATCACGGGCAGGCCGATGCGGCGGCGCTGGTTCGCCTGCTGGCCTTCCTGCTGCTGGCCTTCTTGTTGCCAATGGCACAGGGCAGGCAGGGGGTCGAACTCGCCCTTGATGGGCCAGTAAGCGCCTATGCAGGTTTCGGGCCGCTTTGCCAGCCAGGCCCGCAGCGCTGCGTGCAGGGCGGCCGAGCGCGCCGCGCGGCCGGGCAGGCTCTGGCGCTGGGCCATCAGGCGCTGGCGCAGGGCTTTTTTGTCAGGGCGGGTGCTCATAATTCAATCAATATGCGAAAGATTCTGACATTGCTGCTGGCGCTGGCCGCTCCCCTGGCCGGGGCGCAAACCGGCTTGAACCCTGATGCGCCCGACGCGCCCGGCGCGCAGGCCCTTGGCGCCGCCGACGCCGTCATCGTGCAAATGCGCGCCGCCTTCCGCAAGAGTGACCGGGCGCAGCTTGCGGCCCTGCTGCCGCTGGCGGCGGGCCATGCGCTGGAGCCGTGGGCCGATTACTGGGAGCTGAAAGCGCGCCTGCCGCTGGCGCAGCCCGCCGAGGTGGACGCCTTCTTGCAGCGCCACGCGGGCACGTATCAGGAAGACCGCCTGCGCAACGACTGGCTGCTGCTGCTGGGCCAGCGGCGCGACTGGGGGCGCTTTCTGGCCTACGAGCCGCCCTACCGCATGCGAGATGACGCGCAAGTGCGCTGCTACGCGCTGGGCCTGGCGCATCTGACGCATCCGGAAACGGCGGCAGGCGCGGGCGAAGAAGCCGCCCGCCTGTGGCTGGCGCAAAAAGACGCTGATGACGGGTGCCTCTGGGCCGTCTCGCGCCTGCTGGACGATGGGCAAGTGCCGCCGTCTGCCGTCTGGCGCAAGGCGCGCGCTGCCTTGCTGGCGGGCAAAACCCCGCTGGCGCGCGCCGCAGTCGCCCTGCTGCACCCTGAAGCGCTGCCGCACATTGAAGCCATTGCCGCCAGCCCCGCCCGCTGGCTGGCCGCGCAGCCCGCCGCCGTGGCCGATGCCGCCTTGCGCCGCGAACTCACCACCCTGGCGCTGGCCCGGCTTGCCAGCGCCGACCCCGCGCAAGCCAGCGCCTGGATGCCCCAGTGGGCCGGGCAAATGAGCGAAGAAGGCCGCGACTGGGTCTGGGCCGCCGCCGGCCACAAAGCCGCGCTGCGCCTTTCCGCCGACGCGCCCGCCTACTTCAGCCGCGTGCGCCAGCCCGCCTGGCTGCTGCCCGAAGCACGCGAATGGATGGCCCGCGCCGCCTTGCGCGCCGGGCAGTGGCCTGAAGTGCTGCGCGCCATCAGCGCCATGCCCGCCGCCCAGGCCAGCCAGCCCGTATGGGTGTACTGGAAGGCGCGCGCACTGGCCGCCACGGGGCAGGCCGCGCAGGCGCAGCCGCTTTACCAATCCATCGCCCGCGCCAGCGGCGGCGGCTTTTACGAAAAGCTCGCCGCCGAGCGCCTGGGCCAGCGCCTGCAACGCGCCCCCGCCGCCCCGCCCGTGCCTGCCGCCATGCAGCAGGCCGTGCGGCACAACGCGGGCCTGAACCGCGCGCTGCTGGCCATCTTGCTGGGCCTGCGCAGCGAAGGCGTGCGCGAGTGGAACTACACCGTCAATCTGCACACGCCCGGCGGCATGAGCGACGAACAGCGCCACGCCGCTGCCGCCTACGCCTGCCAGCACGAAGTGTGGGACCGCTGCATCAGCGCCAGCGAACGCCTGCCCTTCAGCGACGAAGCCCTGCGCTTTCCCACCCCGCACCGCGCCGAAGTGCTCAGCCACGCCAGCGCCAGCGGGCTGGAAGCGGCCTACGTCTATGGCCTCATCCGGCAGGAAAGCCGCTTTGTCACCGCCGCCCGCTCGCGCGCGGGCGCATCGGGCCTGATGCAAATCATGCCCGCCACGGCCCGCTGGACGGCGCGCCAGCTCGGCCTCAAGGGCTTCAAGCCTGCGCAAATCAACGAGCTGGACACCAACTTGCAAATCGGCTCCCACTACCTGAAGCTGGCGCTGGAGCGCTTTGACGGGGCCCTGCCCCTGGCCGCCGCCGCCTACAACGCCGGCCCCAACCGCGCCCGCCAGTGGCGCGCCCCCGATGACGGCGCAGGCCCCGAGCTGGAAGGCGCGGCCTGGGTGGAAAACATTCCCTTCGACGAAACCCGCGCCTACGTCAAAAACGTGCTCTCCAACACCGTCGATTACGCCGCCTTGCTCACCGGCCAGCCCCAGTCCCTGGCCCAGCGCCTGGGGCGCATTGCGCCGCCCGCGCCGCAGGAAGAAACCGGGGCGGAACTGCCTTGAAGCGCCGCCGCGCTTTTCTTTCAATCAGCGCCCAATCAGCATCAAACGGCCCCAAGCCCCCGTGGAATCAGCGCGGGCCGCTCACTTTTTTGCAGCAACCCGAACCTGCCGCCATGCCCGGCCCCGCCCCCCTTCACGGCGGCCCTGATGCCCAGGGCGCGCCCGAGCACGATCTTTCAACCAACGCCAACGCCTGCGGCCCCTGCCCGCTGGCCGTGCGGGCGCTGGAGCGGGCCGACGCGCGCCGCTACCCCGACCCCGCCTACACCCGCCTGCGCGCGCTGCTGGGCCAGTGGCACGGCGTGGCGGCCAGCCGCATCTTCGTGGCCGCCAGCGGCAGCGAATTCATCCAGCGCCTGACCGCCGCTGTAGCTTTGCAAGGCACCGCCGCGCGCGATGGCGGCGCGCCGCCCGCCGTCTGGCTGCCCCGCCACGCCTACGGCGACTACGCCCGCGCCGCCCAGGCCCACGGCCTGCCGCTGGCTGCCGCGCCCACGCAAGCCGCGCTGCTATGGGCCTGCGAGCCATCCAGCCCGCTGGGCCAGCCGCAAACTGACCTGCCCGCACTGGCCGCCGCCCTCGCGCCGCAGCAAACGCTGGCGCTGGACGAGGCCTACGCCCCCTTGCGCCTGCAAGGCGCGCCCAGCCTGGACGAAGCCGCCTTGCAACGCGCCTGGCGCCTCATCACCCCCAACAAGGCGCTGGGCCTGACCGGCGTGCGCGCCGCCTACGCCATCGCCCCCTTGCATGCGGATGCCGCCTTGCTTGCGCGCGTGCAGGCGCTGGCCCCTTCCTGGCCGCTGGGCGCGCACGGGCAAGCCCTGCTGCAAGCCTGGGCCAGCCCCGCCGCCGCCGCCTGGCTGCATGCGTGCCGCGCCACCTTGCGCCAGTGGCGCGCGCGGCAGCTTGACGGGCTGGCGCAAGCGGGCTGGCAAGCGCTGCCCAGCCAAACCAGCTTTTTCACCGCCCGCCCGCCGCTGGCGGCGCACGAGATGCCCGCGCTGCTGGCCGCCCTGCGCGCCCAAGGCTTCAAGCTGCGCGACTGCGCCAGCTTCGGCCTGCCCGGCCACGTGCGCATGGCCGTCGCGCCCCCGCCGGTGCAAGAGGCCCTGCTGCGCACGCTGGCGAAGCTCTGAGAACCTGTTCGCAATCTGTCCGCACAGGGCCACGGGCAGACGGTTATTTTCACTATATTATTCGTAGCATGAGGTCCTAGTGTAATCTGCGCAGAACGGCATTTTGACCCCCTTGAATTCGCTCCTGTTTTTGATGTAGTCTGGCGGACGGGAAGCAAACCGCCAAATGCCGCCGCGCCGCCGCCAGCCGCGCAAAGGCGGCAAAGCCCGCCACAGGCAGGCTCCCGAGAGACCCGCATGCGAGAATCGCCCGCTTTTTTCTCAAGAAACACCCGGAAAACATCATGGACGCAGAACGCATCAACCAGATTGGCAGCCAGATCGCAGACCTCACCGCCCGCACCGCCGAGCTACGGGGGTATCTTTGACTACCCTGCCAAGGCCGACCGCCTGCGCACCGTGAACGCCGCGCTGGAAGACCCCGCCGTCTGGAACGACCCCCAAAAAGCCCAGGAGCTGGGCAAGGAAAAAAAGCGCCTCGACGACGTGGTGCTCGTGCTCGACGACCTGGCGCGCAACCTGGCCGACAACGCCGAGCTGTATGAAATGAGCCGCGAAGAAGGCGACGAAGCCGCCTTGCAGGCCATTGCCGACGACGTGCAGCGCCTGCAAGGCACGGTCGAACAGCTGGAATTTCGCCGCATGTTCAACCAGCCGGCCGACCCCAGCAATTGCTTCATCGACATTCAGGCCGGCGCGGGCGGCACCGAAGCGCAAGACTGGGCCAGCATGCTGCTGCGCCAGTACCTGAAATACGCCGAGCGCAAAGGCTTCAAAACCGATCTGGAAGACGAAACGCCGGGCGAAACCGCCGGCATCAAAAGCGCCACCATCAAAGTGGAAGGCGAATACGCCTTCGGCCTGCTGCGCACCGAAACGGGCGTGCACCGGCTGGTACGCAAATCGCCCTTTGACTCGGCCGGCGGGCGGCACACCTCGTTTGCGTCCATCTTCGTCTACCCGGAAATTGACGATTCCATCGAAATCAACATCAACCCCGCCGACGTGCGCGTGGACACCTACCGCGCCAGCGGCGCGGGCGGCCAGCACATCAACAAAACCGACTCGGCCGTGCGCCTGACGCACCTGCCCACCGGCATCGTCGTGCAGTGCCAGGACAGCCGCAGCCAGCACTCCAACCGCGACGTGGCCTGGCGCCGCCTGCGCAGCCGCCTCTACGACCATGAAATGCGCAAGCGCATGGAAGAGCAGCAAAAGCTCGAAGACAGCAAAACCGACGTGGGCTGGGGCCACCAGATCCGCAGCTACGTGCTCGACCAAAGCCGCATCAAAGACCTGCGCACGGGCGTTGAAATCAGCAACACGCAAAAAGTGCTGGACGGCGATCTGGATGCGTTCATCGAGGCCAGCCTGAAGCAGGGCGTGTGAGGCCAAGCCAGCCCGGCCGCCCCGCCCCGCGCCGGGGGCCTCTGGCGGCAGGCGGCGGCATTTTCATCGTCTGCATTCCCCGCGTTCGCCTTTTTCAACCTTCGCTCTGCATATGAAAAACACGCTTCACGCCACTTTGGTTCCGGCCTTGCTCACTGCCCGCTCGGGCAAGCCGGATGAAGCGCTCGCGTCGGCAGATGACCCGTCCGCCAAAGTCTCCGCCTATATCGGCTGCTGCAACAGCGTGGACGGCCGCGCCATGCGAAGCATGGAGCGTTACGCCAGCCGGGTGGCAAACATGAAGACAGGCCCTGCGGGCAGGGAGCGCATGGTTGATGGCCTCTGTGCCCTCGGCGATAACGCAGTGAGCGACTGCCTGAAAGATGTAGGCGCCCTGACACCGGCGATGGAAAACTTCTATGCCGCCGGGCTGACCCGTGTGGAAAAGGCCGCCGCCCCGATGGTCAGCTTTGAAAAGGCTGCCGACGCAACCCTGGCCTACGCCAAGGCGCATGAAGGCGGGCAGCCCATGTGGAGCGCGTTTGAAAGCAGCATTGAGCCATTTCTCGTGGCCGCCAAGAAGCGTGTGCGCCGCGTGCGCGGCAAAAAGCTCTACAACCAAGGCGAGCGCATGATGCTTGAAGGCAGCGGCGGCTGGATGGTGGACGGCTCGCCCGGCAAGGTGGCGCGCAAGTGCAACCAGCTGGTCAGCAGCAGCAACCGCCTCTCGCGCTGAAGCCGCATGGGCGTGGCGCCGTTGCCTTTTTTACGCCATTCGTCACCTGGAAAGAAAGACTGATTTTGCTCTTATAACCATAGCGTGATGTCCTAGTGGAGACTGCGCGAAAGCCGTTTTTGACCCATCCGGATCTGCTTCTCTTTTTGAACTCTTTTTCACGCGCCGCAGGGCGGAACACCGCCCTGCCCTGCCCGCATTCCTTTCCCTGCACCACACCGTCATGAACCATCCGCAAGCCGCCACCATCCGCCGCGCCGACTACGCCCCGCCCGCGTTCTGGATCGACAGCGTGAACCTCACTTTTGACCTGGACCCGGCCAAGACCCGCGTGCTCAACCGCATGACGCTGCGCCGCAATATGGCCGTGCCCGCGCAGCCGCTGCGGCTGGATGGCGATGAACTCAGCCTCTCGCGCGTGCTGCTGGGCGGGCAGGGCTGCTCTTTTCGCATGGACGGCCAGACGCTGGTGCTGGAAAACCTGCCCGAAGGGCCGGAGCCGTTCGAGCTGGAAATCTTCACCACCTGCTGCCCCGAAAAAAACACGCAACTCATGGGCCTGTTCATGAGCGGAGGCGACTTTTTCACGCAGTGCGAGGCCGAGGGCTTTCGCCGCATCACCTACTTTCTGGACCGGCCCGACGTGATGGCCACCTACACCGTCACCTTGCGCGCCGACAAGGCGCGCTGGCCGGTGCTGCTGTCCAACGGCAATCTGATCGAAAGCGGCGATCTGGACGATGGCCGCCATTTCGCCATCTGGCACGACCCGCACAAAAAGCCCAGCTACCTGTTCGCCGTGGTGGCTGGCCGCCTGGTGGCGCGCGAGCAGCGCATCACCACCCGCGCGGGCAAGGAGCACTTGCTGCAAGTCTTTGTGCGCCCGGGCGATCTGGACCAGACCGGCCACGCCATGCGCTCGCTCATGGCCGCCGTGGCCTGGGACGAAGCGCGCTTTGGCCTGCCGCTGGATCTGGAGCGCTTCATGGTGGTGGCCACCAGCGACTTCAACATGGGCGCCATGGAAAACAAGGGCCTGAACATCTTCAACACCCGGTTCGTGCTCGCCAAGCCCGCCACCGCCACCGATGCCGACTTTGCAGGCGTGGAAAGCGTGATCGGCCACGAATACTTTCATAACTGGACGGGCAACCGCGTGACCTGCCGCGACTGGTTCCAGCTCTCGCTCAAAGAGGGCCTTACCGTTTTTCGCGATCAGGAATTCAGCCAGGACATGGCCGGCAGCGAATCGGCCCGCGCCGTCAAGCGCATTGAAGACGTCATCGTCCTTCGCGCCCACCAGTTCCCTGAAGACGCCGGCCCCCTGGCCCACCCCGTGCGGCCCGACGAATACCAGGAAATCAACAACTTCTACACCACCACCATCTACGAAAAAGGCGCCGAAGTGGTGCGCATGTACCAAACCCTGCTGGGCCGCGAAGGCTTCAGGCGCGGCATGGACCTGTACTTTGAGCGCCACGACGGCCAGGCCGTCACCTGCGACGACTTCGCCCAGGCCATGAGCGACGCCAACCCGCAAAGCCCCCTGCCCGCCCTGCTGCCGCAGTTCAAGCGCTGGTACAGCCAGGCCGGCACGCCCGTGGTGACAGCCGAAAGCCGCTACGACGAAGCCGCGCAGACCTGGACGCTCACCCTCGCCCAGCACACCCCGCCCACCCCCGGCCAGGCCGTCAAAGAGCCGCTCGTCATTCCCGTGCGCATTGGCCTTGTCGGCCCGGACGGGCAAGACGTGCCCCTGCAAACGCAAGAAGGCCAGCAAGGCGAAAGCGCCCCCGCTGCCGCCCCCGCCGCCACCTTTACCGCCCTGCTCACCGAAGAAAAAGCCAGCTTCACCTTCATCAACGTGCCTGCGGGCTGCGCCCCCTCGCTCCTGCGCGGCTTCTCAGCCCCCGTGCGGCTGCAATACGCCGAAACCCCCGCGCAACTGCTGCACCGCCTGGCCCACGACAGCGACCCCTTCAACCGCTGGGAAGCCGGCCAAACCCTGCTGCTGCAAGCCGCCACCCGCCACGCCAGCGCATCCGCGAACCCCGGCGAACCCGCGCTGAACGGCGCCCAGATGGAAGCTTTGCGCGCCGTGCTCCGCCACCCGCAGCTGGACGCCGCCTTCAAGGCCCTGGCCCTCACCCTGCCCGCCGAAAGCGACATTGCCGAACACATGGCCAGCCAGGGCCTGCCTGTTGATCCGCAACGCATCCACGCCACGCGCCAGGCCATGCTCGCCCAAATCGCCAGCGCCCTGCAAGCCGACTGGCAATGGGCCTGGCAAGCGCACCAGGGCAGCGGCGCTTACCAGCCCGACGCCGCCAGCAGCGGCCGCCGCGCCCTCGCCGGCCTGGCCCTGCTCATGCTCTGCCTGAACGCCCAGGCCACCGGCGACGCCGTCTGGCCCGGCAAGGCCTACCAGCGCGCCAAAGACGCCGGGAACATGACCGAACGCCTGGCCGCCCTCACCGCCCTCATCCACACCCATCACCCGCTGGCCGGAAAAGCCCTGGCCCGCTACCACGCCCTCTTTGCCGAAGACGCCCTGGCCCTTGACAAATGGTTCGCCCTGCAAGCGCGCACGCCCGACGCAGACGGCCACGTGCTGCCGCTCGTGCGCCAGCTCATGCAGCGCCCCGACTTCACGCTCAAAAACCCCAACCGCGCCCGCGCCCTCATCTTCACCTACTGCCTGAACAACCCCGCCGCCTTTCACCGCGCCGACGGCGCAGGCCACGCCTTCTGGGCCGAGCAAGTGCTGGCGCTCGACGCCCTCAACCCGCAAGTGGCCGCCCGCCTGGCCCGCGCCCTCGACCGCTGGGCCACCCTGGCCGAGCCCTACCGCAGCAGCGCCCGCGCCGCCTTGCAAACCGTCGCCGCCCGCGACACCCTCAGCCGCGACGTGCGCGAAGTCGTCACCCGCGCCCTGGGCAGCCAGGGCGAATAACCCAGCGCACGCCGCATGCCAACAAGAAGAAGCGGGGCTTGCAGGCCCCGCTTCTTCTTTGAACAGCTTCTCAGGCTACGCGCGCTACGCAGCGCCCGACATGCCGGATTGCATTCAAAAGAGGAGCAAATTCAGCCAAGGCTTAAAGGCATCTGCCGCTTCAGCAGCGCGGACAGCGCGCTATGAACAAAGGAGCGGAAAACGGCGTTTTTCACCCCCCTTTTCTCCCTTTCATCGGCGTGCTTTGCGACCCGCTCCACCCTTCTACCCCTCACGGCCTGAGCGATCCATTTGTTCAAGTTGGTTGATTTTGGGTCAATAAAGACGCATAAAAACAAATAAATGCAAGCACTACAAATATCAATGAGAAACGGTCCAGGATCATTATTTTTCTCGCCACCCCGGAAAATTCTTCATCCAGATCGCCATTACTTATGCTTTTCAAGACCTTTTTAAGACCTTTTTAAGATGATATCCATCTGCTTGAGAGTTTTCTTAATATAAAGACGACTTCCTCCAACGTGTCCCACTCTTTTTTGAATCCGGCTTCCAAATGCCCGTTATAGCTCCAGCACCTTTTGAATCTGCCGCTTTCTTTTTTTTCTTGTCATTGAAGGAGTGAGATCCAGAAAAGAAGTCAGAAAATCCACATCAAGATTGGCGCCTTGAAATCCAATCTCCGCTGTATATTCATGAGCCATAAAATCAATGGCGTGGCGCTTCAGAGTCAAGACCGTACGCCATAAGATCCCAAAAGTTCAATGATTTCACGAGACATCATTCTTTTGGCCACCTGCATCAAGGTCTCGGGCGGAGAGTCCGGCGTTTTTGCTTTCATACCGGCGCCCAGCTCAATAAGAACCTTCAAGTGGCCAATCTGATTCATGACAACCGCCCAATATTTAAAAGCAAAAATTTCATATATTTCATGTTTTCTTGAACATCGTCAGACGCCAAATTACAAATACGATCAGGCATGTCCAGATCAGACTGTTGAGCATGATCAATACAATTACATTGTCAATGAATAGATATCCATCGATATAGCCAATTGGAATAGACAAATATTCAAGAACACTTCTCCATAAGATCGTTTTTTCATCCGCATATATCGCAGATGATTTCATGAATGCGACAATAGTCAAATTAAAATGCAGCATGAATGAAATCAGCCCTATTGCCGCAAGACAGATGTTTTTCATTTTGAGTTTCCTTTTGGTAAAGGGGATAGGCCGACTAAAAACCTGATGTTCAAGGTTTTCAATCGGCTCTTGTTTAAGAGCCATTATATGGCAGCCATGGTAAAGCATTCAGACAAATTTTCTTTGTTTCAGCAACGTCGGCACGGTGGCCGCCAAATTTGGCACGCTAATTCCTGCCGAAATATTTTCTATCAGCAAATCGTCTTTGTCCAATCTGTATTTGCCGGTTTTGTCTTCGATGAAACTGCCGTTCGCATCCAGCCATACCGGTGAAAATAAAAAAGACCAATTCATGCCGCAGCACGCCAGGAGATAGAAGTGTCTTTGTCAATGTCGTACGGGTTGCTTCCGTCATGAAAGCCGCCTTCCGCCCTGGTTGCGCCTTGCAGGTGAGCCACGGCATGGCCGTATTCGTGCGCCATCACGTCCCAGTCAGAAGACTTGAGAGAACCCAGGTGCATTTCAGACACCTTTTTTCCTCCATCGCTGCCCGCCCTGTAAAAAGCCTCTCTTGGCGTGGGGCGGTTGGTGACGACTTTCTTGAAAACGGGCGCTTCGGAAATGCCTGCAATGGGCTTGACATGCTCCGTCAGTTCATACAGGGCCTGGAAAACGGACCAGGAGTTGGCTTCGGCTTTGCTGATGTGGAATTTTGCATCGTCATGCGTCTTGTCGGGTCTGATATTTATTTCTTCTTTTTGATCAAACAGCGACGCTAAGGGAATGGAATTATTAATATCCTTAAAAATGCCAATATTAAATCTATCGTGCTTGCCAAGAAGCTGTACCTGGTATTTCAGGTCATCAACGGGAGATATGAATTTAAGCTCCCCATTTTCATCCAACCGGCCATAAGCAATCAGCTCAGCCAGTCCTGGAGGCACCTTTCCAGTGTGTGTAACGCGAATCACGGCGCCATGCAATGGCAAAAATTTGGAGAACCCATGATCTATGGCAAACTTAACCCTGATTGTTACAGTATCCTCTTTGGATATTTTCTTGCCAGAATCTTCTGACTTTTCTGGGTGTGAATTGGACTCCTGCTGGATGGATCTATAGATACGACCTTCTTCCTCCAGAACGATCTCCGTAGCCCGCTTCGATTCTTCCTTGCTCAGCCACCTTTCAGAAAAAAGCAGTTCTTCTTCCCCTGGATGGCTTTTTTTCCATTGATCGCGCTTTTTATTGAATTTAGAGACCAATGACTGGTATTCATCGTGGTTCCTGAGACTGAATCTGGCCATTGAATGCAGCAGGTCTGTCCCAATCCAGTCGTAATAAACCTTTCCGTTATATAGCAAGATGCTGAATTGTATTCCGCCATTGAATTCATTGGATTCAAAATCAGCTAAAATGTCGTACCAGCCAGCTTTCAAAAATTTTGGCCTGAATTTAGCCTCTGCCGTCGGCCCCGGGCTATCCAGCGGCAACTCCGATGGCACCTCAATGCCCGTCAAATCCCGGTGATTGGCTCCAACCACCTTGAATTTGATCTTGCCATGCAGGCCCTTTTCCAATCGGATGAATGAAAACTTCAT
>NZ_JARVII010000110.1:0-372 GCF_029813755.1 Ottowia cancrivicina
CGTCCATTGCACGGTGCAGCCATTCAGGCTCATGCCTTGCGGGGCGCGCGTGAGGCTGCACGTCAGCGGCGCGCCTTCAGGGTCGGTGGCTTGCAGGGCGTAGCTGTAGGCGCTGCCCACTTGTGCTTGCGCAGGCGGCGTGCTGGTGATGCGCGGCGGCTGGTTGGCAGGCGGTGTCGGTGTCGGTGTTGGCGCAGCTGCCGTGACGGTGATTTGCCAGGACTGCTCGGCATAGGCCTGCCCGTCGCTCACGCGCAGGGCCACGGGCACGTTCGCGGCGGCGGCCGTGGGCGTCCATTGCACGGTGCAGCCATTCAGGCTCATGCCTTGCGGGGCGCGCGTGAGGCTGCACGTCAGCGGCGCGCCTTCAGG
>NZ_JARVII010000111.1:0-371 GCF_029813755.1 Ottowia cancrivicina
GCAAGCCTCAATTGCTGCTGGTGGTGTTTAACGGCCTGTCCAAACAACTGTTCAGAAGCCTCTCCTTCAGCTTTCATCGCCTGCTCAAAATAGCAGCGGCCTAAAGAAAATTGGGCGTTGATTTGTTCCTGAATACCGTTTTCGTCCTCCAGCTGTTTAGCAAGCCTCAATTGCTGCTGGTGGTGTTCAACGGCCTGTCCAAACAACTGTTCAGAAGCCTCTCCTTCGGCTTTCATCGCTTGTTCGAAATAGCAGCGGCCTAAAGAAAATTGGGCATTGATTTGTTCCTGAATACCGTTTTCGTCCTCCAGCTGTTTAGCAAGCCTCAATTGCTGCTGGTGGTGTTTAACGGCCTGTCCAAACAACTGTTC
>NZ_JARVII010000112.1:0-362 GCF_029813755.1 Ottowia cancrivicina
GCGCCGTCGAAGCATGGTCTATCCGCGCCTTGCCAAAGGCTTCATATCTGGCTTTCCACGTCGTCTCGCCCGCCTTGTTCAGCGCCAATACGGGCGTTCCCAGATGGTCCGTGACCAAGTAGTGGTAGCTGGCTTCTTTCAGGCTGGTTTTGCCGTTCAGCTCCGCCTGCCATATGGGGTCGGTGCTCCACAGGCCGCCTTCTTCTGCGTCTTCGTCCTCCTCGTTGGTTCTGGCTTGCTGCGTGTGGGGGTTGAATCCGTACGCTCTGGTGATCCGCCCTTCTTCATCGGCTTCGGCCATCAGGGCGCTTTCGCCGTTGATGTAGTAGGTGGTGCGGCTTGTTGCGCCTTGCGTGACAGTC
>NZ_JARVII010000113.1:0-353 GCF_029813755.1 Ottowia cancrivicina
GGCTGCGGCGCGCCCTCGGCCTGCTGCCCGCCTTCCTGCCCGAACTCGCTCATGGCCTGCGCCAGCGCGTCGGCTTCAGCCCACGGTCCTTTGTGACTGTGGATGAGTTCATCTTCAACCCACGGTCCTTTGTGGTTATGGATGAGTTCATCTTCAACCCACGGTCCTTTGTGGTTGTGGATGAGTTCATCTTCAACCCACGGCCCTTTGTGGTTGTGGATGAGTTCATCTTCAGCCCACGGCCCTTTGTGGTTGTGGATGAGCGCGCCTTCGACAAAGCCCGTGGCGGGCGCGGCGGAACGCATGAGGCTGGGCGCGGCGGCCAAGGGCGTGTCTTGGGCCTGCTGCCCGAA
>NZ_JARVII010000114.1:0-351 GCF_029813755.1 Ottowia cancrivicina
CTGACGTACCGCTCACACCCGGCGCCACGCTGACGGACCTGGCCGCCCAGCCCATCGCGCACAAGCCTGCGGTTCATCTGTCTGCCTCGCCCATCACCACGGTTGCCGGGCCAGCTCCCGGGCCTGTTTCCGGGCTGATCTTCAATCACAAGGCTCCCGTGCAAGTGCCGATGGATCTGGAGCCTATTGCCTACAAGCCTTCGCCCCCCATCATCGGCGGCGAGCAGCTGGCGCCCGCTTCGCCCGTCGGCGCTCCCGGCGCAGTTTCCGGCTCGGCGCCCACGGCTTCCCCCATTGAAATCGCCACAATGGAAATGCTGCTGGCCGATCCCGCCGCGCAGGAAATGGCGG
>NZ_JARVII010000115.1:0-351 GCF_029813755.1 Ottowia cancrivicina
CCGCCATTTCCTGCGCGGCGGGATCGGCCAGCAGCATTTCCATTGTGGCGATTTCAATGGGGGAAGCCGTGGGCGCCGAGCCGGAAACTGCGCCGCAAGCGCCGACGGGCGAAACGGGCGCCAGCTGCTCGCCGCCGATGATGGGGGGCGAAGGCTTGTAGGCAATAGGCTCCAGATCCATCGGCACTTGCACGGGGGCCTTGTGATTGAAGATCAGCCCGGAAACGGGGCCGGGAGCTGGCCCGGCAACCGTGGCGATGGGCGAGGCAGACAGATGAACCGCAGGCTTGTGCGCGATGGGCTGGGCGGCCAGGTCCGTCAGCGTGGCGCCGGGTGTGAGCGGTACGTCAG
>NZ_JARVII010000116.1:0-322 GCF_029813755.1 Ottowia cancrivicina
CGCGCTTTGCCTTTCTGCGCGGCCCCGCCGCCCGCCTGCACCGGGCGCTGGCGCAATTCATGCTCGACGTGCAAACGCAGCAGCACGGCTACACCGAGTGCTACACGCCCTACATCGTCAATGACCGGGCGCTGCGCGGCACCGGCCAGCTGCCCAAGTTCGAGGCCGACTTGTTCGCCGCCCGAAAAGGCGGGCAGGAAGGCCAGGCCGAGCCGATGTACCTCATCCCCACCGCCGAAGTGCCGCTGACCAACTACGTGCAAGGCGAAATCCTGGCCGAAGCCAGCCTGCCCCTCAAACTCACCGCGCACAGCCCGTGCTT
>NZ_JARVII010000117.1:0-317 GCF_029813755.1 Ottowia cancrivicina
GCAGACCCCGGGCGCACAGCGCCCGGGACATGATCAACGCCATCTTCCATGTGCAAGCCACAGGTTGCCAGTGACTTGCGCTTCCCAAGAACTACCCGCCCTGGAAACAGGTCTACAACACCTTTACCCGCTGGGGCCAGCGCGGCGTGTGGGATGTGCTGCTGGCGCTGTTGCGTCAGCAAGTGCGCGCAAGGCAGGAAGGCGGGCCAGGCCCAGCACAGCCATCATCGACTCTCAATCAGTCAAGACCGTCTCAAAAGGGGGCAGCGCGGATATGACGCAGGCAAAAGAGTCAAAGGCGCAAGCGCCACATAGCC
>NZ_JARVII010000118.1:0-306 GCF_029813755.1 Ottowia cancrivicina
CGCTACAGCCGCAACCCGGCGGGCCACATCACACGCATCGAAAGCGAAGAAGGCGCCAGCGCCTACACCTACGACCGCCTGGGCCGCCTCACCCAAGCCGAGCCAGACCAGGCGCTGCAAGACAAAGGCCTGCCAAACGAAGCCTACAGCTGGGACGCCGCAGGCAACCGCCTGAGCAGCGCCCACCAGGCCGGAGCGTGGACCTACAACGAAGCCAACCAGCTGCTGCAATACCCCCGGGCGCTCGACGAAAACGCCCCCGCGCAGCAAAGCCAAACCGAACAAGTCAGCGCCAGCTACAACGCG
>NZ_JARVII010000119.1:0-306 GCF_029813755.1 Ottowia cancrivicina
CGCTACAGCCGCAACCCGGCGGGCCACATCACACGCATCGAAAGCGAAGAAGGCGCCAGCGCCTACACCTACGACCGCCTGGGCCGCCTCACCCAGGCCGAGCCAGACCAGGCGCTCAAGGAACAAGGCCTGCCAAACGAAGCCTACAGCTGGGACGCCGCAGGCAACCGCCTGAGCAGCGCCCACCAGGCTGGAGCGTGGACCTACAACCAAGCCAACCAGCTGCTGCAATACCCCCGGGCGCTCGACGAAAACGCCCCCGCGCAGCAAAGCCAAACCGAACAAGTCAGCGCCAGCTACAACGCG